>JAAYBR010000127.1 GCA_012730045.1 Candidatus Hydrogenedentota bacterium
GCCGGCACACGCCGTTCTTCACGGGGTACCGCCCGCAGTTCTACTTCCGGACGACGGACGTGACGGGGGCGATGGACCTTCCCGAGGGCGTGGAGATGGTGATGCCGGGGGACAACATCCGGATCACGGCGGAGCTGATCACGCCGATCGCCATGGTGGAGGAGCTTCGCTTCGCCATCCGCGAGGGCGGCCGCACCGTCGGCGCCGGCGTCGTCACCAAGATTTTCGAATAACACAGTACAATCCGGGCCGCGCCCCCGCCCAACAGGGGGCGCGGTTTCCGACCCCCGCAGGGGTGTAGCACAATGGCTAGTGCAGCGGCCTCCAAAGCCGAAGGTTGGGGGTTCGAGTCCCTCCACCCCTGCCAGTTTTTCAGCGCGCCCGGCGCGTAAATGGAAGCAGGAAATATGGCCAAGCAGCTGGCGATGAACGACGAGAAGCCCGGCCTGTTCACCAGGGTCCGGTCCTTCTACGAGGATGTCATGTCCGAACTCCGGAAGGTCACCTGGCCCTCGCGGGACGACCTGAAGGCCTCGACCAAGGTGACCCTCTTTTTGATCGTGGTCATGGCCGTGATTGTGTTTGTCTACGACACCGTGCTCGGCGGTTTCATTATGGGCCTGCTCAGGCTGGCCGGCTAAGGGGTTCCGCAAGTGACGGAAAAGCGCCATCAAGAAGTCGCCGGCATGGAGGCGACGCCCGACCTTCCGGACGGGCTGAACCTGTTCCCTGTCCCGGACGACAACATCCCGCGCCGCTGGTACGCCCTGCACACCCATTCCGGCCAGGAGGGCACGGTCCGCAACATGCTGCTGAGCAAGCGGATCAACCTTGAGAACAAGGACCTCGTCTCGAACGTCTTTGTGCCCATCGAGATCGTCAAGGAGACCCGCGGCGGCGAGAAGAAAGTCTCCCGCCACAAGTTTTTCCCGGGCTACGTCCTGGTGCAGCTTCCCGAGCACCCGGAAAAGAACCCGGAACTCTGGATGCTCATCAAGGAGACGCCCGGCGTCACCGGGTTCATCGGATCGCGCACCGTCCCCGTGCCCCTTGAGGACGCGGAGGTGGAGGCCATCATCGAGATGGTCCGCGGCGAGCGCGAGCGGCCCAAGCCGAAGGTGGACTTCGAGGTCGGCTCCCGCGTGCGCATCACCGAGGGCCCCTTCGCCAATTTCCTCGGGAAAGTGGACGAGATCAACGTGGACCGCGGCACCCTCAAGGTGCTGGTGGAAATATTCGAACGCCTGACCAGCGTGGAAGTTGAAATCTGGCAGGTCGAGCAGATCTGAAAAACGGAGTGTCGTTCCCATGCCGCCCAAAAAGAAACAGATAAAGGCCTATGTGAAGCTCCAGTGCCCCGCCGGCGCCGCGAACCCCGCGCCCCCCGTGGGCCCCGCGCTGGGACAGCACGGCGTCAACATCATGGAGTTCTGCAAGCAGTTTAACGAGCGCACCAAGGAGCAGTCGGGCCTCGTGATCCCGGTCGTCATCACCGTCTTCGACGACCGCAGCTTCACCTTCATCACGAAGACCCCGCCCGCCCCCGTCCTCCTCAAGCGCGCCGCCAAGCTCGCCAAGGCCTCCGGCAAGCCCAACAAGGAGAAGGTGGGCACGGTGACGGACGCGCAGGTAGAGGAGATCGCCAGGCTGAAGATGCCCGACCTCAACGCGGCCACCCTGGACGCGGCCAAGAGCATGGTCCGCGGCACCGCCCGCAGCATGGGCATCCTGGTCGAGGGCTGAGCCCCGCGCACACGGTTTGTCGCGCCGCGCCTTGGGGCGCAGCGCTCCAGTGAAGGGCGTCCCCGGACGCCGAAAAGTGGGAGGGCCCGAAACGGCCCGCATGCACCACGGGAGAACATGAGATGGCAAAGGCAAGCAAGCGCTGCACCGCCAACAGCAAGAAAGTTGAGTTTGGGAGGTACTACGCCCTTGGCGAGGCGGTGGCCCTCGTGAAGGAGTGCGCCAACGCGAAGTTCGACGAGACCGTCGAGCTCGGATTCCTCCTGGGGGTGGACCCCCGCCACGCCGACCAGATGGTCCGCGGCTCCGTCGCCCTGCCCCACGGCACCGGCAAGACCGTCCGCGTCGTCGTGTTCTGCGAGCAGGAGGAGCAGGTGAAGGCGGCCCAGGAGGCCGGCGCCGACTTCGTCGGCTCCGAAGACCTCGCCAGCAAGATTCTCGGCGGATGGACGGACTTTGACGCCGCCGTCGCCGCCCCCGACATGATGCGCCACGTCGGCAAGCTCGGCAAAATCCTCGGCCCCCGCGGCCTCATGCCCAGCCCCAAGGCGGGCACTGTCACCCCCAACGTGGGGCAGGCCGTCCGCGAAATCAAGGCGGGTAAAATCGAGTACCGCGTGGACAAGAACGCGAACATCCACGTGCCCGTCGGCAAGGCCAGTTTCTCCCCCGAGCAGCTGGAGCAGAACGCCGCGTCCGTGATCGAGGCCATTGTGAAGGCGAAGCCCGCGGCCTGCAAGGGCACCTACCTCAAGGTCGTCTGCATGAGCAGCACCATGGGCCCGGGGTTCAAGATGGACCCCGTCGCCGCCGTCGCCACCAAGACCCGCTGATCCCGTTTTTTTCGCGCCAGCCCCGGACCCTCACGGTCGGGGCTGGCGCGTTTCCTTTTCTGCGGACGGACCCCCGCCGTCCGTCACTTCTCCCCGAGGTACGCCCCATACGCCGGGGCGATGTCCGCCTCCTCCGCGCCCCCCGCGTGCACGAGCACGCGGTAGCGAAGGCGCACCGGCTTTCCCTTCGGGAGGTCCGTGTATTCGCCGTTTTCCGGCCAGAACATGGGGGTGGGGGAGAAGAACCCGTAGTCCCGGGTGAACCACGGCGCCGGATGCCACGGGTTTTCCGGGTGCTGGAGGATGGCCAGCCCCTCCGTTTTCCCATCGCGGGTGCCGCTGTAGTCGGCCCAGGACGCGGCCTTCCCGAAGGTGCCCTTCTCGTTTTGGTCCCCCGCCGCGTTGACCAGGGCACCTCCCTGCTTCACGCTCAGTTCCGGCACCATGCGCGCCGAGAACAGCGAATGGTTGGTTTGCCCGATCCGGACATCCTCCTGCGGGGTCATCACGATGTCGAAGTCAATCTGGCGGACCGTGTCCGACGGGGCCGACACGGTGATTGTCCGCTCGTCCCGGATCACCGGGTCCTTTCCCGGCCGCACCCACCGGCACCGGTCGAGGAAAACCACCTTTTCGCCCCGTTTCTGGAGGATTTCCACCCCCTCGCTCACAATCTGCCCCCGATCCAGCCCCTCCTGCCAGTAGTTCCCCCCGTTCACCTGGTCACACCCGAAAAACAGGGAATGGTGGTGTGGATACGGCTCGGAGGTCTCCGTGGTCACCGTCTTCCCGCTGAGTGGACCGTTCACAGGGAAAAAATAGGGGTACTTCTGGGAAACGGCGGTCTTGTAGATGGTGAACAGGTTTCCCGCCACCGATACCCGCACCCCGCCGTCTGCGGCCTCCGCCGTGACCCCGGCGGCGGACGCGCTGTCCGCCGCCCATCCCCCCGCCATTGCCGCCAGCCCCATGAAGGCCGCGCAAACGGCCCCCAGGATGCGTTTCGGGTGCGTCGTGTGCTGCGATGCGCGCATGTTCATCGTCATGGTCCCTTTCCGTTCCGCGCGGCACCCCGGCCGCGTCCGGTCGCCCAACAGTCTACCTCCCCGGAGGGGCGGGAAGCCATTGAACGGAAGAAGGGCGGGCAGAGAGGGATGCCTGCCTCATTCGCTGTGAGGCGGACATTCCTGTCTGCCCGGCAGCCTTGGACCGGTTTGGGGTCCGCTGGCGTGCGGAATGGGAAACAAATTGCGCCGGAATGGAGTCCAACGAGCATGCAGACGGGGTTGTCCCCAAAAAGAGGTCCCTTTTTGCTGTTTTGGGAACGTTTTTTGGAAGAAACGGATACATGACTGAAAGAATCCGCGCAAAGGACGTAATCCGGCAAACCCCGTTCCTTGGCGGCGGAAAGGCTGGGATTTATTCGTATTCGCACTTGTTGTATTTTCGACGTAACCTATTGACATTGAACGGACTATCGTGTACACTATGCCCCGATGCGGCTTCGTTCGTCAAGCCGTGCAGTGCGGGAAGTGTGACCCCGGTCCCCAGAGAACCCTCTTTTGAACGGGGTGGCGTGCGTTAAAGTGGGGAATCAGTGCGCGGCGGCGTTGTGCCGGGGGTTGGATTAGAAAGGAGCAAACGGTTATGACACTTAGACTTGCAACGGGATTGTGGGTTTTTTCCACCGCCTCCGACCGTTATTGCGCGGACGGCTACCGGGACCTGCCCCGCACCGTGGACGTGCTGGCGACCATCGCCAAGCTCAAGGGCGTGAAAGGGGTGGAAGTCCGCCAGACGGACATCACGCCTGAACTGCCGGCCAAGGAAATGCGCCGCCTGCTCAAAGAGCATGGGCTGGTGTGCTCCTGCGTGGCCATGAACCTGTGCCATTCCCGGCGCTTCGCCCTGTCCGGATTCGGCCACCAGCACCAGAAGACCCGCAACGCGGCCATTGACGAGGGCCGCAAGGCGGTGGACCTGGCGCGGGCGCTGGGCACCACGGAAGTCACGCTCCGGCTGAACACCGACGGCTTCGACTACCCGTTCCACATTGACTATACCACCCACTGGAACACGGTGATCTCGTCCATCAAGACGATCGCCAAGTACGCCGCGCCGGACGTGAACGTGGCCGTCGCCTACAAGCCGCGCGAGCCGCGCCGCCACCTCACCGTCTCCTCGGTGGGCAAGGCGCTGTCCATGTGCCAGGAAATCGCCATGAAGAACGTCGGCGTCGGGATGGACTTCTCCCACTCCCTCATGGCCGGCGAGAACCCCGCCGAGTCCATCGCGTTCCTCTCCCGGGCGAGCAAGCTGTTCCAGGTCTATTTCAGCGACGGGTACGCCCTCAACGACGACGGCATGGCCCCCGGCAGCCTTCACCTGTGGGAGACGCTGGAGGCGCTCTTCTACCTGCGCGTGGCGAAGTACAAGGGCTTCGTGACGATTGACATCGCGCCGCAACGGATCGAGCCGACCCACGCCCTCCAGATTGCCATGGGCAACCTGTCCATCCTCTGGAAGAAGCTCGAAAAGCTGGACGTGGCCGAGCTCCGCAAGGCCCAGAAGACTCTCGACGCCACCGAGAGCCAGCGCATCATCCGCCGGGTCATGCTCCAGGGATAGGGGGCGGTCCGCCCGTCATGCAGCCTCAGTGAACACACGCCGGTTTCGCGCCCGCCGCGCGGAACCGGCGTTTCCTCTTGGAAAGGAGCCGCGTTCTGCCCAAAGGCAATGTCATCGGACTTAAGGCCTCGCAGCTGCGTTTTCTGGAGCGCCTTGAGCGGCGTTCCGTGCCCCCCGATGCGCTGGTCACCCCGGAGCTGGCCCGCTCGCTGACGGAGTTCTCCGCCGAAACGGGCCGCCAGTGCGGCGTGCTGCTGGACCGCCGGGGCCGGGTGGCGGCGGTGACGGTGGGCGACGCCCATTCCGTGCCCCTGCCGGACGTGCCCCGGCGCGGGTATGACCGCCTCTGCGGCCTGCGCCTCATCCACACCCACCTGCGCGACGAGCCGCTGGACGAGGAGGACCTCACCCAGCTCGCGCTGCGCCGGCTGGACCTGGTCGCCGCGGTCGTCGTGGAGGCCGGCGGCCTCCCCGGAGCGGTCCACCGCGCGCATCTCCTGCCGGACAACGCGGGCGGGACCCCCTGGCGCGTGCTGCCGCCCGAGTCCGTCCACGCGCTCCCTGAAGACTGGCAGTCCTTCATCGGCGCGCTGGAGGAGGAGTTCGACCGGACCCGGTCCCGCGCGCTGGCCGCCGGGGTGGAGAGCCGGGCGCTGCTCCTGCACGTGTCCGAAAACACCCCCACGGAGGTGGAGGACTCGGTGCGGGAACTGGCCGAACTGGCCCGGAGCGCCGGGGTGGACCCGGTGCACACGGTCATCCAGCGCCGCGCCCCGGACCCCAAACACGTGCTCGGACGCGGCAAGCTGCGCGCCGTGCTCATCCAGGCGCTGCAGAAGGGGGCCGACCTCCTCGTGTTCGACATGAACCTCAGCCCCTCGCAGGTCAAGGCGCTGTCCGAATACACGGACCTCAAGATTCTCGACCGCACCCAGCTCATCCTCGACATCTTTGCCCGCCACGCCGTCACCCGCGAGGGGCGGCTCCAGGTGGAGCTGGCGCAGATGCGCTACCTCATGCCCCTCCTCAACCTGCGCCAGACGGCGCTGTCCCGGCTCACCGGCGGCATTGGCGGACGCGGCCCCGGCGAGACCCGGCTCGAGGTGGACCGCCGCCGCGCCCGCGACCGGCTTTCCCGCCTCGAAAAAGAGGTGTCCCTCCTCGGGGGCAGGCGGGTGCTGCGCCGCCAGGTGCGGGTCCGCCGCGCCGTGCCCACCGTCGCCGTCGTGGGCTACACCAACGCCGGGAAGTCCACCCTGCTGAACCAGCTCACGGGCAGCGAGGTCGTCGCCAAGGACTTCCTGTTCGCCACGCTCAACCCCGTGTCCCGCCGCCTGCGCTTCCCCCGCGAGCGCGAGGTCATCATCACCGACACCGTCGGCTTCATCCGCCAGCTTCCCGCTACCCTCCTCGCGGCGTTCCGCACCACCTTCGAGGAAATCCGGGACGCCGACCTGCTCCTGCACGTCATGGACGCCTCCTGCGCGGACCTGGAGGCCCGGCGCGACACCGTCCTCTCCACCCTGCGCGACCTGGAGCTGGACACCAAGCCCATGGTCAACGTTCTGAACAAGGCCGACCTGGCCGATCCGGACACTCTGGCGGGGCTGGTGGCCCGGTTCGACGGGGTCGCCACTTGTGCCCTCGACCGCAATTCCTTTACGCTCTTGCTTGAACGCATGGAAACGGCGCTCTGGCGCGACGCCGCCCCGGCGGCGTGGGAACACACACATGAGACCACGGAAGAATAGCGCGGCGGGGGCGGCCCTCTTCGCGGCGGCGCTGTTGGCCTGCGCCGGGGGCTGGGCGGACCCGCTGGAAGATGCCCGCGCAAAGGTGGAGGAGTACCAGGCCCTCGCCAGGACGGCGGCCAGCCCGGCGGCGATGCTGGCCCCCTCCGCCAAGGCCCCCGACCGGGCGCTGCTGCTTGACGCGCTCGACCTCTACCGCGCCGCGGGCGCCGACAAAAGCGCCGACCCCGCGCTGCTCAGTGAATACGCCGGGGTGCTGGAGGTTGCCGGATACTTCGACCTCGCCGCCGAAACCTGGGAGCGCATGGCCGGGGTGGACGCCGGAAACGCCGCCGCACACCATGCCGCCGCCGGGCGCAACTGGGCGCAGTCGGGGGACTACGGCGCGCAGCGGGCCTATGACGCCCTGCAAGCCGCGCTCGACGGCGGTTTGTCGGGGGCGAAGGCGGCGGACGCCTGGTACTGGCTCGGACACTTGCGCCACCGCGAGGGGCTCTACGACGGCGCGCGCCAGGCCTATGCCGGGGCCCTCAAGGCGCAGCCGGACCTCATCCGTGCGGTCATCGGCCTCGCCGTGCTCGACGCGCGGGAGGGGAAGATCGCCGAGGCCTCCGCCGCGCTGGACAAACTGGGCCAGGCCGCCCAGCCGCATGACATTGAGACCCGGGTCCTGCTCAAGAAGGCGCTGTACGACTTCGAGACCGCCCGCGGGACCTTTGCCGACGAGCCCGCCCTGAACGCCGCCTACGCCAGACTCCTCTACCGCGCCGGACGCCTGCCCGACGCCGCCCTGGCCGCCCGCCGCGCCACGGACCAGAATCCCCAGGACGTGGACACGCTCAACTTCCTCGGCGCCATCCTGCTCCAGACCGGCAGCACCGACCAGGCCCGCCAGGTCTACGAGAAGTCCCTGGCCGCCAAGGCGGACCAGCCCAACGTGGAAAAGGTCCTCTCCCAGTTGAAGGCCGCCCCCCGCTGATGGAGACCGGTCCGGAACGCGCGTCCCTGCGGCTGCCGCCGGAGGCCCGCGCGCTTTCCATGGACCAGTGCCGCGGCTTCGCCATCGTCATGATGCTTCTCGGCAACTTCATGGGGCATTTCGCCTTCATGCCCTCCCTGCTCACGCACCACCGCACCGGCATGACCCTGGCCGAGACCATTGCGCCCCTGTTCGTCTTCCTCGCGGGCATGTCCTACCGGGGCTCCTTCCTGCGCCGCGCCGCGGCCGCCGGCCCGGGCCCCGCGCGTTGGTGGGCCGTGCGCCGCCACGCGCTCATCTTCGCCGTCGGCGTGCCCGTCTACTGGGGCCACACCTGGGACGCCCTCACGCACATCGGCCTCGCGGGCATTCTGCTTCTGCCCGTCATCCACCGGGGCGTGGCGGCGCGGCTTGCGGCGGTCGTTGTCTTCGCGGCCGTCCACCAGGCGCTCTTCCTGGGCACGGGCTATGGCGACTGGGTGATGACCTCCCCCGTGTGCCTCAACGGCGGGCCGCTGGCCGCGCTGACCTGGGGCATGGTCATGCTCCTCGGCACCGTGGCGTGGGACATGCGGGCCGCCCGGTCCGGCCCGCGGCTCATGGCGGACTTCCAGCTGTGGGGATGGGGACTTGTCGTTCTCGGGGTGCTCTTCTCCCTCCCCTGGGGTGACCTCAAGCCCGCCTGGCCCTTCACCCGCTACGGCATGACCTTCCCGTACCCGCTCTTCACCGGCGGCGTAGCCTTCCTCACCTACGACCTCTTCTACTGGTTCTGCGACCACCGCGGTGGTCGCGCGCCGCTCCTCTCGCCCCTCGGGCGCAACCCCCTCGTCACCTACGCCGTCCTCGGCGCCTGCGTCGGCCTCAGCCGCCTCGTCACCGGCACCTTCGGCGACCCCACCCCCGCCACCGCCATGACCGCCTACGCCGCCATGGTCGCCGTCGCCTACGCCGTCGCCCGCACCCTCGACCAGCGCGGCCTTCTCCTGCGCCTCTGACGCGGCGGGCAGAAGACAAGGCCAGCGAGACGCTGGCGGTACGGGGGCGGGCGAGCGGGACAGCTCCGTACCGCCGCCGTCCCGGCGGCCTTGTCTTGGGGCTTCGCGCCAACCGGCGGTCGGAACGAACGACAAGGCCAGCGAGATGCTGACGGTACGGGGGCGGGCATGCGGGGGCTGTTCCGTACCGCCGCCGTCCCGGCGGCCTTGTCTTCGGGCTTCGCGCCGGACCGGCGGCTGGAACGGAAGACAAGGCCAGCGGGACGCTGGCGCTACGGGGGCGGGCATGCGGGGGGTGTTCCGTACCGCCGCCGTCCCGGCGGCCTTGTCTTTGCTCTTTCGCTCATCGCCGTTTGGAGGAATTTACATGGATAAACAGGACGCACAGGATTTTCTTGTCCAATCCTGTCTATCCTGTCCATCCATGTGAGTAATGCTTCCAACACTCCGGGCAGTGAATAGGCCACCGTCCCGGCGGTCCTTGGCGGTGCCGTTTCCCGCAGCTCTGAGGAATGAACCGTCCGGCGGTGTGTTATCATGGAAAACCCCCGGTGCGGTATGTTCCGGACCGGACGGCACCCCCTGGAGCGAAAAGGAGCCTGACCATGAAAAAAGTGTTGTGTGTCTCCCTTTGCGCGGTGTTTTCCCTGGCCGGGCTGGCGGCGCTCGCGGCGGACGCCCCGGCGCCGGTCGTCTTTAACGGCAAGGACTTCACGGGGCTGAAGCTGTTCCTTCCCGACGCGTCGAAGGACCCGGCGACGACCTGGTCCGTGAAGGATGGCGTCATCCACTGCACGGGCGATCCGGCGGGGTATTTCCGCACGGAGCAGAAGCATTCGGACTATGAGCTGACCTTCCAGTGGCGGTGGCCGGGGGAGGGCGGGAACAGCGGCGTGCTGCTGCACATCCAGGACAAGGACGAGGTGTGGCCGAAGTCCATCGAGGGCCAGCTCCACAGCGGGGACGCCGCGGACATCTGGGTCATCGGCGGCACGACGTTCAACGAGCACAAGAACAAGGACGACCGGCGCACGCCGAAGATGAAGCCCTCCACCGAGCGTCCCCTGGGCGAATGGAACGACTACCGGGTGGTCTGCAGCGGCGACACCATCGAGCTGCACATCAACGGCACCCTGCAGAACAGGGCCACGGGCTGCACCGTCTCGTCGGGCTATATCGGCTTCCAGAGCGAGGGCACGCCCATCCAGTTCCGGAACATCCAGCTGACCCCGCTGAAGAAGGCCGAGTAGCCCAACCCACGCGAGGAGAGGTTCATGAATCCACGACGACTGACGGGCGCGGCCGCGCTGCTGGTGCCGGCCCTTGTCCTTTGCTGCGCCGGATGCTCGGGCCCCGGCCCCGCCGGGGGGGAGGAGGCGAGCACGCCGGTGGACCCCGGCTTGACGGAGTACATGCCCGACGCCCCGCCCGAACAGGGCGACTGGCTGGCGATGTGGATGGAGGCCGAGACGCCCCACCTGAACCCGGTCACCAGCACGGACGGCTACTCCCTCACCATGATCCTCCCCTATGTTTTCGACCAGCTCCTTGACCGTGACCCGACCACCCTCGAGCTCATCCCGTCCCTCGCGGAGTCGTGGGAGGCGTCTCCCGACCATCTGGTGTACACCTTCCATCTCCGGGAGGGCGTGGTCTTCTCCGACGGGGTCCCGCTGACGGCGGAGGACGTCAAGTTCACCTTTGACCGCATCATGGACCCCGCCGTGGACGCGCCCCACCTGCGCAACTACGTCCAGGACATCACGTTGGTGGAGGTGCTGGCCCCCCTGACGGTCCGGTTCACCTGCGCAAAGCGGTATTTCATGCACCCGGTGGTCATCGGCCTCACGTTCATCATCCCCAAGCACATCTATGGCGTCGGCGACTTCAACAACCACCCCGCCAACCGCGCGCCGGTGGGGTCGGGCATGTACGTCCTGGAGCAGTGGACGACGGGGCAGGAGGTTGTCCTCGCCCGAAACCCCCGGTACTGGGGAACGCCCCTCAACGGGCGGCCGCACGTTGACAAGATACGCTACGCCATCGTCACGGACCGGAACGCGGCCTTCCAGCTGCTCGCCCGGGGCGATCTGGACGTGATGACCCCGATTCCCGCCGAGGACTGGACGCGGCGCGCCAACACGCCGCGCTTCCGGGAGAAGTTCAACCGCTTCGCCACCAACCTCCCCTCGTACAACTACATCGGCTGGAACCAGCGCAAGCCCCAGCTCAGCGACAAGCGGGTCCGCCGCGCCCTGGCGATGCTGATGGACCGCCAGACGATCCTCACCCGCATTTACGAGGGCCTGGGAACCCTCATTGACGCCGGCTTCATGCCCGGGATGCGCGAGTTCAACGACGCCATCCCGCCGGTTCCCTTCGACCCCGCGGGCGCGGCCGCCCTGCTGGCGGAGGCGGGCTGGAAAGACACGGACAACGACGCCGTTCTGGACAAGGACGGGGTGCCGCTCCGGTTTGAGACGCTCCTTGCCAACCAGAGCCCCACGGCCGAAAAAATCCTCACCATCTACAAGGAGGAGCTGGCGCGGGTGGGGGTGGACCTGGTCATCCGGCCCATGGAGTGGGCCTCCATGCTCGACCGCGTGGACAAGCGGGAGTTTGACTCCGTCATCATGCGGTGGCAGATGACGCCGGACCCGGACCCCTACCAGCTGTGGCACTCCTCGCAGGCCGACAAGGGGTCGAACTACGTGGGGTTCGTGAACCCCGAGGCGGACAAGCTCATCGAGGACGCGCGGACCACCTTTGACAGGGAGGGGCGCATCCGGATGTACCACCGCTTCCAGGAAATACTGAGCGAGGAGCAGCCGTACCTGTTCATGCTCGCCCCGAAGAACCTGATGGCCGTGGACAAGCGCATCCAGGGCATACGGGGGTATCCTTTCGGGATGGACGAGCGCGAGTGGTTCGTGCCGAAGGCGCTTCAGCGGTACGGCAACTAGGCGGGAAGGCGCGCGATGCGGGCGTACATCACACGCAGGCTGCTCCTGATGATTCCGACCTTCCTCGGAATCAGCCTGCTCACCTTCGTGCTCATCCAGCTCGCGCCGGGCAGCCCCGTGGCCGCCAAGCTGCGCGGCATGGACGGCTCCATGAAGGCCGACGCCGCCACCGCCCAGATCATCGAGCAGACCAAGGCCCTCTACGGCCTCGACAAGCCCCTGCACGTCCAGTATGTCCGCTGGCTGGGGCGGCTGGTCACGCTGGACTTCGGCGCGAGCATGAAGGACCAGCGGCCCGTCACCACGAAGATCGCCGAGGCGCTCCCCGTCACCCTGCAGCTGAACCTTCTGACCATCCTGCTGGTCTACCTCATCTCCGTCCCCCTGGGGGTCTACTCCGCCACCCACGGCGGTACCCGGACCAACACGGCGCTCACGGGGGCGCTGTTCCTCCTGTACAGCCTGCCGGGGTTCTGGGTGGCCATGCTCCTCATCCTGTTCCTCGGCGGCGGGGAGTATCTCAACTGGTTCCCCATCCACGGGCTGAACTCCCCCGGCGCGGCGGCGTTGTCGCCGGGCCGCTGGTTTTTGGACCGGCTGTGGCACCTGGCGATGCCGCTCTTCTGCCTCACCTACGGCAGTTTCGCGTTCCTGTCGCGCTACATGCGCGCGGGCATGCTGGAGACCCTCCGCCAGGACTACGTGCGCACGGCGCGGGCCTACGGGTTCTCCGAGCGCGTGGTGGTGTGGAAATATGCCATGCGCAATTCGCTGATTCCGGTGGTCACGCTGCTCGGCGGGCTGCTGCCCGCGCTCATCGGCGGCAGCGTCATCATCGAGACCATCTTCTCCCTGCCCGGCATGGGCCGCCTCGCCTTTGAGGCCGTCCTCAGCCGGGACTACCCGCTCATCATGGGCAACGTCGCCATCGCGTCCCTGCTGACGCTGGCGGGGCTCATCCTGAGCGACCTGCTGTACACGCTGGTGGACCCGAGGATCAAACTGGGATGACGGACCGGGAACAACAGGAGCGCTCCGCCGGCTACTGGCGCCTCGTGTGGCGGCAGTACCGCAGGAACCGCCCGGCCCTGCTGGGGGCGGCGCTGGTCCTGTTTTTCGGGGTCCTGTCCCTGGCCGCGCCGTTCCTCGCCAACGACACCCCCGTGTGGCTGGTGAAGGGGGGGAAGACCTACCCGCTGCCCAACCTCATCACCTACGCCGACCTTCAGGCCGAAAACCTCTACAACAACTTTGACCGGTGGCGGCCGGGGCCCGGCGAGTACGCCCTGTGGCCCCCTGTGCCCCACGGTCCCCTGCGCCAGGACCTGCGCGCGCGCCTGTCGGCGCCGGGGCCGCGCCACTGGTTCGGCACGGACGACCGGGGCCGCGACGTGCTCAGCCGGATCATCTGGGGCGGGCGCATCTCCATGTCCGTGGGGTTCATCTCCGTGGGCATCGCGGTGCTGGTCGGCGTGATCCTCGGCGCGCTGGCGGGATACTACGGGGGATGGGTGGACGCCGCCGTCCTGCGCCTCATCGAGATATGGATGTGCGTGCCGTCCTTCTTCCTCATCATCACCGTCATGGCCCTGCTGGATCCCGGCATCATGAACATCATGGTGGTCATCGGGCTCACGAGCTGGCCCGAGGTCGCCCGGCTGGTCCGGGGCGAGTTCCTCAAGCAGAAGGAGATGGACTACGCGGCCGCCGCGCGCGCCCTGGGCCTGGGCGACGGCCGGGTCATCTTCCGCCACCTCCTGCCCAACGCCGTCAGCCCCGTGTTCGTGGCGGCCACCTTCGGCGTGGCCGGGGCCATCCTCACCGAGTCCGGCCTGAGCTTTCTGGGCTTCGGCGTGCCGCCGCCCACGGCGAGCTGGGGCGAGATTCTGAAGCAGTCGCAGAGTTACGTGGATTTCGCCTGGTGGCTCGTGCTGTTCCCCGGCATCGCCATCTTCCTGACCGTGGTGGCGTTCAACCTGGTCGGCGACGGCCTGCGCGACGCCATGGACCCGAGGCTCCGCCAATGACGCAGCCGGACACCAAAGCCTCATCGGACAACGTGCTCTCCGTGCGGGGGCTCCGGACGGTGTTCCACACCGACGCCGGGACCGCCGTCGCGGTGGACGGGGTCTCCTTCGACCTCGCCGCCGGGGAGACGCTCGCGCTCGTGGGCGAGAGCGGCTGCGGCAAGAGCGTGACGGCCCTGTCCATTTTGCGGCTGATCCCCTCGCCGCCCGGCGAGATCACGGACGGGGAGGTGCTGTTCGACGGGCGCGCCCTGCTTGGGCTGCCGGAGAACGAGATGCGCCGCGTGCGCGGCAACGACATCTCCATGATCTTCCAGGAGCCCATGACCTCCATGAACCCCGTGTTCCGCGTGGGCGCGCAGATCGCCTCCGTCATCCGGCTGCACCGGGGGCTGGGCCGCGACGCCGCCTGGGCCGAGGCCGTGCGCGCGCTGGAGCGGGTGAACATCCCCGAGGCCGCGCGCCGCGCCCAGGACTACCCGCACCAGCTGTCCGGCGGCATGCTCCAGCGCGTCATGATCGCCCTCGCCCTCGCCTGCGGCCCCCGCGTGCTCATCGCCGACGAGCCGACCACGGCCCTCGACGTGACCATCCAGGCGCAGATCCTCTCGCTGTTGCGCGACGTGCGGCGCGACACGGGCATGGCCGTGCTGCTCATCACGCACGACCTCGGCGTGGTCGCCGAGACCGCCGACGCCGTGGCGGTCATGTACGCCGGGCGCATTGTCGAGCGCGCCCCCGTGGCCGAGCTCTTCGCCAGCCCGGCGCACCCGTACACCCGCGAACTGTTCCAGTCGCTGCCCGTGATGAACGCCGGGGCGGCGCGGCTGCACGCCATCCGGGGTTCCGTGCCCCCGGCCACGGCCTACCCGGCGGGCTGCCGGTTCCACCCCCGGTGCTCCCGCGCGCTGCCGGTCTGCGCCCTGCGCGAGCCGCCGGCTGTGAATGTCGGGCCGGACCACACGGCCGCCTGCTGGCTCCATTGTCCGGAAGCGTCCGCCGAACCGACGGCGGGGGAAGGAGGAAAGGGCGCATGAGCGGTGACCTGCTGGTGGTGAGGGACCTCGTGAAGCACTTTCCCGTGCGCGGGGGCGTGTTTGGGCGGGCCGTCGCCTCGGTCCGCGCGGTGGACGGCGTCAGTTTCTCGATCCCGCGCGGGGCGACCCTGAGCCTGGTGGGGGAGAGCGGCAGCGGAAAGACCACGACGGGCCGGCTGGTGCTTCGGCTGGTCGAGCCCACGGCGGGGGAGGTCTCCTTCGACGGGACGGACGTGCTGCGCGCCGACAAGGGCACCCTGCGCGCCCTGCGCAAGCGCATGCAGATCATTTTCCAGGACCCCTATGCGTCCCTGAACCCCCGCATGACCATCGGCGGCATGCTCGGCGAGATTCTCCGGGTGCACCGGCTGGCGCGGGGCGCGGCCGTCGCCGCCCGCACCGCGGAGCTGCTGGACCTGGTGGGCCTTCCCGGCGCCGCCGCCGACCGCTATCCCCACGAGTTCAGCGGCGGCCAGCGCCAGCGCGTGGGCATCGCCCGCGCCCTGGCCGTCGAGCCCGAGTTCATCATCGCCGACGAGCCCGTGTCGGCCCTGGACGTGTCCATCCAGGCGCAGATCCTCAACCTGCTCAAGGACCTCCAGGAGCGCCTCGGCCTGACCTACCTGTTCATCAGCCACGACCTCGCGGTGGTGCGCCACATCTCCACGCACGTCGCGGTCATGTATTTGGGCCGCATCGTGGAGACGGCGCCCGCGGCGGACCTGTTCGCCGCCCCGGTCCATCCCTACACCAAGGCCCTGCTCGCCGCCGCGCCGGTGCCGGACCCGGCGGCCCGCCGGGACCGCGTCGTCCTCGCGGGGGACGTGCCCAGTCCCATCAACCCGCCCTCCGGCTGCCCCTTCCATCCCCGCTGCCCGGATGTCCGCCCGGAATGTTCCCAGACTGCGCAGCGGCTGGTGGACACCGGGGGGGGGCATCGCGCCGCCTGCGCCGTCCACGCCCCCGAAAGACATTGACAACACCGGCCGCTTGGGGCGACAATGACAGGGGTTTGGACCGCGGCCCGACGGTCGGCGGGCGCATCCAAAGCCCCTGGAGGCACTTCGTGATCCGCACAGGCACATGGTTTCGGCTGTCCATTGTCTGCACCCTCTGCCTGTTTTTCGTGGCGTGCAAGCGCGAGGCGGTCCAGGTGTCTGTCGAGTATCTGGAGTTCGGGGAGACCTCCAACGGGCTGCGCTTTGAGCTCTGGAACGGCGAGGACGACCTCAAGAACATGAAGGTCACGCTGGAGGCCTCCGACGACTGGATCACTCTGGAGCCGTCGGAGGTGGAAAGCGCCGCGCCCCAGTCCACGGACGGGGGCCAGAAGGCCACGCTTCTCGACAAGAAGAGCATTGTGGTGACCGCCGACCGGACCAGGCTGAAGGGGGGGCGCGCCGAGGGGCGCATCACCGTCAAGGGCGCCAGGGTGAACACCGTGGAAATCCCCGTCTACATCTCCCCGCCCTATGAGGCCGTGGGCGTGTCCACCGGGGCCCTGGATTTCGGCGCGGACGACACGGTGCTGTCCCTGGAGGCCTGGAACACCAGCGAGGTCACGACCTCGCCGATGTTCACGGTCACGCCGACTGTCACCTGGATCCGGACCAGCCGCGCCTTCTTCTACAGTTCGGGCGCGGAGGACCGCCGGCTGATCTCCGTCTCCGTGGAGCGGGAACTCATACCCACCCCGGGGCCGCACAGCGCGGAGCTGGTCTTTTCCAGCGACGGGTTCGCCGACAAGAGGGTGCCCGTCACCGTCTTCAAGAAGTATGCCGCCATCACCGCCTCCAGTTCGGAGGTTGATTTCGGGCGGGATTATGCGCCCCGCACGGTCGAGGTGTGGAACTCCGCGGACGGGACGGCCGGTTTCCCGGTCTCCACTGTCGCCGGGGCCGCCTGGTTGCGGGTGACGCCCGGCACCATGACGCTTTCGCCCCCCGCGGAGGGGGTTCCCGTGAAGACGCCCCTGCTCATCACGCTGGACCGGGCCGCCCTGCCCGAGGGGGACCACGAGAGTTTCGTGGACATCGTGCCCGACCGCCCAGACCTCTCCGTCTTCCGCATCGCCGTGCGGGCGGTGCAGGATGAGACGACCATGGGCGCGGCGATACACTTCGAGAATGTCCAGGAGCGCTATTCAGCACCGTACCTGCTGGATTTTGTCTTCAATGTGGCGGACGCCGCCGGGCTGCCCGTGGTCGCGGAGCCGGCCCAGTTCTCCGCAGAGGTCTTCGAAGGCGCGGAGCCGGGGCCGCCGGAGGTGGCGCCCCTGCTGCGGCGGGCCGCCGCGCGCCAGCTCCGGTGCGAGATGGTCCTCGACTACTCCCTGTCCATGCAGGAGTCGCCCGGCGCCGTCGCGGCCATGGAGGCGGCCGCCTCGGAGGTTTTCCTGAACGCCCTGACCCCCGAGGCCCTGGTGGGCGTCACCGCCTTCTGCCGCGACGACGAGGACGCCGCGCGGATCGCCGGTTTCACCACTGACCGGGATTTCCTGCGCGCCCGCATCGCCGCCATCCAGGGGGGGCATGTGGCGGGGTTCGCCTCCGGGCCGCGCCTGTACGACGCGGTTTACGGCGCCATCCAGGGGTTCGGCGAGGAGGATGCGGCGGGCGAGGAGCGCTATGTCGTGCTGTTCTCCCGGGGGCAGGACACCTCCAGCCTGCGCCGTCTGGGCGAGGTGGTCTCCTTTGCCGTCAAGCGCGGCGTGAAGATCATGGCCCTGGGATTTGGGGAAGTCTCCGACTACACCCGGCTGGACAATCTTGCCCTGCGCACCGGCGGGCGGCGGTTCACCGCCGAGGATTCCGGCGCCGTCGCGGGCGCGTTTGAGGAGATCATCCAGCGCCTGGAGGGCCGCTACATCCTGCGCTGGGCCACCCTGCGCCGGGACGACCGGGCCTTCCTCCCCAGATTCTCCCTGTCCCTCGGGGAGCAGGGCGCCCTGTACACCGCAAAGGCATTCTTCAAGCCCTCGGACCACGCGGGGGAGGTGCGGCGCGGAGCGTTGCGGCTGGTGCCCAGCGGCGCCGGCACGACCGCCGCGCTGGTCTTCCGCGCCGACTACATGCCCCGGCTCATCCCTTGGGTCCGCATGTATGTCGCCACCACGCTCCCGTTTACGGTGTCCATTGTCGGCGCCGCCGACGGCGGCGTGCTGGACGGATGGACGCTGACCCGGGAACCGGATTTCGAGCCCGGCGGATGGTGGATCACCGTGCAAAGCCCCGGTCCCGCCGCTGCCTTCTCTGATTTCGGCCCCCTTCTCCGGCTGGACTATCCGGACGTCCCCGATGAGACCACCCCGCTCATTGAGAATCTCTGGATTGACAACGACTATGTCGGCGGGCAGTACCTGGAAGTGGTGAACTTCGACTAGGCGCGGGCGGCGCCCGTCGCGGCGTCCGGCCCCGTCCTGAAAAAGGAGACAGCCATGACACCAAGGAAGGCGGCGGGTATTGCGGCGCTGTCGGCCACATTGCTGGTTGCGGGATGCTCCTGGCTGGGGGGCGGGCCCCCGTTCGACGTGACCGGCGCCTACCGGGGCGTCTGGTCGGGCACCCTGCTCAGCGACGGCAGGCCCCGCACTTGCAGCATGTCCCTCTCCCTGGAGCATGACGGGGACTATTCCCTCCTCCAGGGCTATGTCCTCGAGGGCACGGCCACGGTGTACTTCACCTGCCCGTCCCTTTTTGACGACATTGCCGACGACGGCCTGCCGACCCGCCTCAGCACGGAGGTCACCGGATACGTCACCCGCTCCGGAAGGATCACCCTGGTCAGCGCGGAAACGGACAGCGACACCACCCTGGCCATCAGCATCCAGGGCACGGGGTCGGACACCAACGATAATGGGGACATGGACGCCCTCGACGGTTCCTGGAGCCTTGCCGTCAAAGTCCCCGACCACGACCAGTTCTCCCTCAAAGGCACCGTCGAGGCCAAGAGAAACTGAGCCCCGGCAAACGGGCGCAGTGCCCGGCCTGCCGGTTTCAGTCTGCGGCGGCAGTGGACGGCGTGGACAGGCTGGACGGAGTGGACCCCGCAGACGTCATGCGCGCGCCGCGCACCTTGGAGAGCGGCAGCGTGTTGGGCGGGGCTTGGCCGGTGTGCCGCCGCCGTCCCGGCGGCCTTGTCTTTGGGCCCCGCGCTGGTTGGCGGCCGGGGACAATTAACATGGATGGACAGGATGCACAGGATTTTCTTCCTTATCCTGTCCATCCTGTCCATCCATGTGAATGCCCCTCCCCATGCCCGGGGCATCCAGCCGGCCGCCGCCATTCCATGTTCCAGGAGTCTTCTGCCGCATGGCGCGGGGGGCCGGGAATCCTGTATGCTGGGGCGGCTTTGCGCATTTCATTCTTCCCTGTCCGCCCGTTTTTCGGGCACCGCGTTGTTGGAAAGTGGCCTTCATGGACATGTCTCTGAGTGGTTTGGATCACAGCCCCCTGGCACCCCTGGGGTTTTTCGTTTCCGGGGATTCCTGGCACCGTTACGGATTGGACGCCCTCGTGGAAGGGAGGGAGGGCGCGGTTTCCGGCCGCGTGGCGCTGGCGCGCGCGCTGGCCGCGCGCATGAACGACGCCCGCGACCCCGCCCGTCCAGACATCCCGCACGCCCGCGCAGGGGAACTCCTCGCCCTAGAGTTGCTCACACGCATCCTCCGCCATGTGGCCGGGCAGTATTTCCAAGTGTTCTTTCCCATGGCGCTGGAGAAGGGACTGGCGGAGACGGCCCGCGCCGCGGGCCCGGATGCCGTGGACGAGACCCTGCCCGCGCTGGCGGGGCATTTCCCCCCGGCCGCCGTGCGGTTGGGCCGGGTTTCGGCGCGTGACTGGCTGCGGCTGGAGGAGGAAGGCCGTACGGGCCGGGAGACCGCCGCCGTCGAGGCGCTGCTGCTCCAGGTGACGGATGAGAACCCCGCCGCGGCCGCCTACCGCGCGCTGCACGACACCCGGCCCCTGCGCGCGCATTCGCCCTTCCCGCGCTACATTCACGCGATGGATTCCTGGCTGCTGGACCAGCCGCCCTGCCCCACCACGGGACTGTCCCTGCCGGACACCCTGCGCGCGCCCCTGCGCGCGTGTCCGGACTCGCTGGAGGGACAGATCGCCTTCGTGCTGGAACGCTGGGGCGCCTGGCTGCCCCAGGTCTTCTTGGCGGAACTGCTGACGGCCCGGGGGGTGCTCCGCGAGGAGACGGCCCTGCGGGGTTTCGGCCCGGGGCCGAGCGAGGCCCTGACGTTCCGCCCGCGCGGCGGCGATGATGGGGCCGCCTATCCGGAGCCCGAGGCCTTCAGTCCGGACATGGACTGGATGCCCAATGTGGTGCTCATGGCGAAGTCGGTCTATGTCTGGCTGGACCAGCTCTCCAAGAAGCACGGCGTGCCCGTGCGCCGTCTCGACGAGATTCCGGAGCTGGAACTGGACCAGCTCGCGGGCTGGGGGTTCAACGCCCTGTGGCTCATCGGCCTGTGGGAGCGGTCGTCCGTGTCGCGGGACATCAAACGCCGCATGGGCAACCCCGAGGCCGAGTCCTCCGCCTACTCCCTCTACGACTACCAGATCGCCGCCGACCTCGGCGGAGACGACGCCTATCATGCCCTCGCGGAACGGGCGTGGCGGCGCGGCATCCGGCTCGCGAGCGACATGGTGCCCAACCATGTCGGCATCTACTCGCGCTGGATCGTGGAGCATCCCGACTGGTTCATCCAGTCCCCCGAGCCGCCCTTCCCCAACTACCGCTTCACCGGGCCGGACCTCTCGCCGGACGACCGGATCTGCCTCTATCTGGAGGACGGCTACTGGAACAGGACGGACGCCGCGGTGGTGTTCAAGTGGGTGTCCCGCATCACCGGGGAGACGCGGTACATCTACCACGGGAACGACGGCACGAGCATGCCCTGGAACGACACGGCGCAGCTCAACTTCATGCTGCCCGAGGTGCGCGAGGCCGTCACCCGGGTCATTCTCCACGTTGCCCGCAAGTCGCCCATCATCCGATTCGACGCCGCCATGACCCTCGCCAAGAAGCACTACCAGCGGCTGTGGTTCCCCCGGCCCGGCGATGCCGGGGCGATTCCCTCGCGGGCCGAGCACTCCCTGACGCGGGAGCAGTTCGACACGGCCTTCCCGGAGGAGTTTTGGCGCCAGGTGGTGGACCGCGCGGCGGCGGAGGCCGAAAACACCCTCCTGCTCGCCGAGGCCTTCTGGCTCATGGAGGGCTACTTCGTCCGCACCCTCGGCATGCACCGGGTCTACAACAGCGCCTTCATGAACATGCTCAAGATGGAGGACAACGGCAAATTCCGCCAGACCCTCAAGAATGTGCTGGAGTTCAGCCCGGAAATCCTCCAGCGCTTCGTCAATTTCATGAACAACCCCGACGAGGACACGGCGGTCGCCCAGTTCGGCAAGGGCGACAAGTATTTCGGCGTGGCGGTCATGCTGGCCACCATGCCCGGCCTTCCCATGTTCGGCCACGGCCAGATCGAGGGGCTCACCGAGAAATACGGCATGGAGTACCGCCGCGCCTACTGGGACGAATCCCCGGACCAGGACCTGGTTGTCCGGCATGAGCGCGAGGTCTTCCCCCTGCTCCGCCGCCGCCATCTGTTCAGCGGTGCGGAGCATTTCCGCATCTACGACTTCACGACCCCGGAAGGCTGGGTGGACGAGAATGTTTTCGCCTATTCCAACCTGGATGGGGACGAGCGGGCCGTCGTGCTGTATAACAACGCCTATTCCTCCGCGCAGGGGGTCATCCACACCTCCTCCGCCGTGAATGAGGGGGCGGCGGACGCGCCCCAACTGCGCCGCTGGTCCCTCGGGGAGGCGCTCCGTCTCCCAGACTCGGACAATGCGTATGTCATCTTTCGGGACTCCCGCACCGGACGCGAGTACCTGCACCATGTGTCCTCTCTCCGGCGCGACGGGCTGCATGTCGAGTTGTCGGGCTATGAGCACCGCGTTTTGCTGGACTGGTTCTTCGTGGAGGACCACGACCTCTCCTGGGCGCGTCTGCATGAGCAGCTCCAGGGACGCGGGGTGCCCTCCGTGGGTGATGCCTGGGCGGAGCTGCGGCTTGCCGCCGTGCTGGTTCCGTTCCGCGACATGGTCTCGCCGGACACCTTTCACCGCCTGTGCGCGGAGCATTTTTCCAGGCCGGACCGCGAGGTGGTCGCCGGCAGGCTCGCCGCCTTTCTCGCGGCGGCGGCCGCCCAGCTCGGCGGTCAGGCGGTCTTTGACGACCTCGTGGAGAATGCCCTGGAAAAGGTGGACGCCCTGCGCCGGGGCGGTGTTGCGGTGACCGCCGGCCGGCTGTGTCCAGAGGCCGCCGCCTGGCTGGAAGACTGGGATATTCCCGGAGCGCCGCTGCATTTGGGCACTTGGCGGGTGTTTCTCGCCCTGTTCCTGCTGGAGCCCCTGGGTGGTGTGGCGGCCCGCGTCCTGCCGGATACCGGCATCCCGGAGGCGCCCCATGTCCTGGGCGGTCGGCTGGCCGGGGAGTGGTTCCTCGCGCGGAACCTGGCCAAGGCCTTCGAGTCCATGGATGGCGACGCCTGGCGTGCGGGGATGGATGCCCGGCTCACGCGCCTGCTTCTCCTCCACGCGCCCGCCCTGCGCACCCTGCCGGACGCCGTGTGGGGCCCCGTGCTGCACCCGCTGTTCAGCGATGTGGACGCGGCGGGCTTCCTGCTGCTCAACCGTTTTGCGGGCCGGCGGTACATCAACCGGGAGCAGCTGGCACGCATGGCCGGGGCCTTCTGTTTCCTGGAGGCGTTTGACGCGCTGTCCCCTGGGAAATACGGAAACGCCGCCGACCGGCTGTCGTCGTCGGCGGAGTGCATGGACGCCCTGCTGGAGGCGGCGGAAGACACCAACTACGACTTGGACTGGATGCTGGAAGCGCTCCGGTAGGCCGGGCTCAGGTGACCGGGTCCGATATGGGCGGGCTGCCCACGTCCGCGTCCGCGCCCTGGTTTGCGCGGATGATCCCGCTGGAGTCCACAAAGAAACCCCGCACCCCCGTCACCCCGTAGGTGGTGGCGTTGGCGTGCGAGGTGTAGTTGGCCTCCTCCCCCTCCAACGTGAAACTGTACCCGCTGCGCTGGGTGGTCCCCCAGTCGCCGTTCAGGAAGGGGGGGGTTGCCGTGGTCAGCTCTTCAAACTCCGTGGCGTAGCGGCTGTTGGCGGAGAAGTATCCCCCCTGCGCGGAGACAACCGCCCGGAGATTGTAGATGGCCGACGCCTCGTTGGCCTGGATGCGCGACCGCATCAGGTTGGGAATGGCAATTGCCGCAATAATGGCGATGATCGCCACCACGATCATCAACTCGATCAGCGTAAAACCGCGTTGCCTGCCCATTTGCCCAACACCCCATAATTGCAAGTAGGACACGATGTCCCATACTTCTCACAAGGCGCGCACATAACCTCGACGGTTGTGGGAGCATTATCCATGCCTGAAAACGCAAATGGTTGATAATAAAGATCTTGTGAATAGAGTGGCTGTGGAAGGAGGCAAAAAAAGGCCGTTTAGAACAACAGGCCGCGACTGGATGCGCCGCTTTTTGTCGGTGGGCTTCTTTGGGACGACTGTTATCAGCAGGCCGTCCTATTTGCAGGAAACGCCCGGGGAGGGAAACCAGCTGTTCAAGAATGCGTCCGGTTTGTACGGATAGGTCGCCGATTTGATGTTCATCCAGGTGCGCTGGTCGCCCACGGCATAGAACAGGCAGGCATACCCCCCGTCGGATCCCAGGTCGGGGTCGCTGGCGTTGATGCCCTCGTCCAGCCCTTGGGGGGACAGCACGGGGTTTTCCCTGCTCAGTTCCCAGGCCTTCAGGTCGGCGGAACGGGCGATGTAGGTCTCAAAGAACCAGCGCGGTGTGCGGTGCTCGAGATAGAGGACGTAATAGAAGCCGTTGGCGAAGCGAATGCAGGGGCAGGCGGCGTAGCGGTCCGTTCCGAGCAGGGCGTCGGGCACGGGGGTCCACTTCACAAGGTCATCCGACCGGGCGAACTTGACAGTGAAGGCGGGATAGGACTGGTCGTTGCTTTCATAGGCCATGACAAACCCGTCCGGACCCGCGCACACGGAGCTGTTGAACAGCCCCTCGTCCTTCTGCCTGCGGACGGCGGGGGCATCCTCCCACGTTTTCAGGTCCTTGGACCAGAAATGGTGGATGTCGGTCCAGCCTCCCTTCTCAAACCGGCTCGCAAAGGCGTGGAACGTGTCCCCGGTGACAAAGGCGCAGCCCAGGCTGTGGCCCTCGCCAAAAGAGGCCAGCACCTCCCCCGTTTCCCCGTCGGCCAGTTCCAGCCGGTAGTCTGCGGCCGTTCCCCCGCTGGCGGGCCGAATGCATTTCATCAGGCAGTTCCGCCCCTTCCACGCGAAGGGGGAAACCTCGCACAGATCCCGCTGGACGAGTTTCTTGTTCAGCGGCGCCGACACCGGGGTGGTGTCCGGCGCGGGCGGGACGAGGTCGGCGTAGTGCTCCGCCGGCCAGTGGCCCAGCCGCTGGAAGCCCTCCGGCACGGGCTGCTGGAACTGCACATAGGCCATGCAGTTTCCTTTGGTGGTGTGTTTGAAGTCGGGCAGGGTCTCCTTCTCGACCTTCACGCCGAAGAGGGTGTACCCCATGAGCAGGCAGTCCTCAAAGTCGGCGGCAAAATGTTTCCCCGCCTGCACGCTCTGCACCACGCCGTCCGTGGGGGTGCCCGCGGGCTGCGAGAAGTTCAGGGCAATGAGCTTGCACCCGGTGCATTTCGCGCGGGTGAAGGTCTTGAACCCGAAGTTGCCGCCCTTCAGCGCGCACTGGGGCCCCACCATCACGCAGTCCTCGAAGAAGACATCGGGCCGGTCGGGCATGGCCTGGTTCTCCACACGGACATAGGCCGCCGCCGTGTCGCCCCACCAGTCCAGCGCGTGGAGGTGGCACCGCCGGTAGGTGATGGGCTCCTCCGGCCGGGCCAGGCAGCTCGCCACGCCGCCGCCAAAAGCGCGGCCGATGCTCACGCAGTCCTCCACCAGCACCGAAAAAGGCTCCACCTTGTCCGTGCAGTCGAAGAAGAGACCGCCGTCGCCGCCGGTGGCGTACAGGCGCTTCAGCTCCCAGCGGTCCCACCCGATGGCCGAGAAGGTCTCGTCCTTGTGCTCCTTGGACCATCCCTTGGAGTACGAGCGGATGTTTCCCCACCAGTCATAGCTTTTGAACCCCTTTTCCGGGTCTCCGGAGTCCAGGATCACCCAGCCTTTGCGCCCGGAGCCCAGGCTGCCGTCAAAGTCGCCGACCAGCGTGTTCCACGCCCCCTTCGCCCCCTTGTGCGCAGGGTACAGATTGGCCTCCATGTAGGTGTCCGGCCGGATGATGATCCGGTGCCCCCCCGTGTCGTCCGGAACGGCCAGCAGCGCCTTCTGCACGGTGCGGAAGGCCTTTTCCCAGGACGAGCCGTCCGAGTCGTCGCCGAGCTTGGACACATAGAGGGCTTTTCCGGCGGGCGCGGCGTCCTGCGCCCCAAGGGACGATGGGAAACCCGCCAGGACGGCAACTGCCAGCAGGACGGCCAAGGTGTTTGTTCTCATCTCAGTCTTCCTTTCACCGTGCTTTAGGCCACCCGGTTGGGCGGCTCCCCGCCCCGCAGGACGGCGACGATGTTGCTCGCGGCGAGGGCGGCCATGCACGCGCGCGTCTCCAAGGACGCACTGCCGAGGTGCGGGATCAGGACCGCGTTTTCGCAGTCCAGCAGGTCGGGATGCACGCGCGGCTCCTTCTCGAAGACGTCAATGCCCGCCGCGAAGATTTCCCCGGACCGGAGGGCGCGGGCGAGGGCCGCCTCGTCCACGACGGGCCCCCGGGAGGTGTTGACGAACACGGCGGTCCGCTTCATCGCCGCGAACTCCGCGTCGGAGAAGGCGTGCCGGGTGTCCGGCGTCAGGGGGCAGTGGACGGTGAGAAAGTCGGCCTCGCGGAGGAGGGCGGCCTTGTCCGTGAACACCACGCCGAGCGCGTTCTCCGCATCCTCCGGGAGCCGGTTCACGTCGGTGTAGAGGACGCGCATGGAGAACCCGGCGGCGCGCCGCGCCATGACCTGCCCGATCCGGCCCATGCCGAAGACGCCCAGCGTCGCGCCGTGGATGTCCATGCCGAGGAGTTGCATGGGCGACCAGCAGGTCCATTGTCCGGCGCGCAGATAGCGCTCTCCCTCGCCGATGCGGCGCGCGGCGGCCATGAGCAGGGTCCAGGCGAGGTCCGCCGTGGTCTCCGTGAGCACGTCAGGGGTGTTGGACACGGCCACACCCCGCGCCCGGGCCGCAGTCAGGTCTATGTTGTC
Source organism: Candidatus Hydrogenedentota bacterium (assembly GCA_012730045.1). NCBI lineage: Bacteria > Pseudomonadati > Candidatus Hydrogenedentota > Candidatus Hydrogenedentota bacterium. The sequence continues at coordinate 26,299 of JAAYBR010000127.1, forward strand.
GAAGCCGACGGCGTTGTTGGCCACGATGCGCAGTCCGGGGCCTGCGGCATCGAGCACGGCGCCGTCAATGCGGTCCGTGAGCATGGGCAGGAGCGCGTCCGCGCCGCGGACCGCCGCCAGCAGCTTCGCACGGGGGATGGGGCCGTCCTGGGAGGTTACCAGCACGGCCTCCGCGCCGAAGGCCTCACGGAGCACGCGGAGGCCCTTTTCCGGTATGGTTTGCGTCACGACAATTTTCATCTGTTTCAGCTCCCGGAGTTATTGTTTCTGGCTCAGGCTTTCCAGCGCCTCGGCGATCTGTCTGCGCCGCGCCTCGATGGGCGCGGGGTCCTTGGTGAACTCGGTCAGGCTTTCCGTGATTTCCGGCGGCACGGCCAGCAGCGCGGAGAGACGGTCCCGCTCCTCCGGCGTCAGCCGGTCCCCCTTCTCCTCCAGCGCCCGCCGCAGCAGGGCCAGGTACTCGTAGTCCTCAATGCCGTCGCGCAGCATCTCGATGCGCACCGTGTCCACCGGCGGCTCAAACACCGGCCCGGCGGGCCGCCCGTCCGCCACCGACTCGGGGGGATACAGGAAGCGCCCGTCGCCGTTGCCCCAGGGGCGGCGCCCCGGCTCGTTGCCGTAGCCGTACTCCCACCCCATCGGGTCCTCGTAGGGGTTCTGAGGGTGTTCGGGGTCGGGGTAGGCCGTCGGGCTGTTCCACAGCAGGGTTTCCCAGATGAGCAGGCCCTGCACGCCCCGCTGCCAGGTCTGCCACAGCCACACGCGCAGCTCCGTGCCCGGGTGGTCAATGAACAGCGTCGCATAGGGCGCCTTGGGCCCCGTGCAGATGTACCACCAGATCCGCTCGCCCAGCGCCTGCCGCGCCTGGGCCTCCTTCTCCCGCCACTCCGGCGTGAGGGGGCACCAGATGTTGGGGCCTCCCGCCAGCTCGTCGTGGATTTCCTCCGTCAGCATCCGGTGGATGCCCGGCGCGGCGTCTTTCAGGCGCAGGAACCCGTCCATGACGAAGGCGTAGTCCTTGGGCTCGGGCTCGTCGAACCAGTACACAAACCCGTCGTCCAGCCAGCCCTTCTCGCGCAGGTGCTCCTCCACCTGCCGGCAGTATTCCGTGAAGAGACGCCGGTACACCGGCGACTCCTCCGGGAAGCCCAGGAGCGACGGCGGCGTGCGGGAGTAGTAGGTGCCGCCGCCCATGCCCTCCATGGGCACCGAGAAGGTGTTGAAGTGGTACTTTTCAAAGGCCTCCGCCATGGCCCGGTCGTACCGGGTCCAGTCAATGGAGACCTCCAGCGACTCCGGGTCCGCGGGGGGATTGTCCGGCGACACCTCCGGCCACCGCACGGTGAACGGGTCGAACGGGGCGGGGTCGTAGGGGCAGATGTGGTGGTCCGCCAGCGCGCGGAGATAGGCGTCCACCACGCGGCGCTGGTCCGCCTCTTCGGAGACGCGGTGGTATGCCAGGGGCTTGGAGATGTCCATGCCGAAGGCGGTCGTGCAGGTCATGCGGTCCGGCAGGGTGAACCCGAACACGCGCACCTCCAGCGGCGCCTCCGTCTCATACCCGTCGGCTGCAACGCGCAGCGTTCCCCGGTACTCGCCCGGCGGCGTGTCCTTGGCCGGTTTCACGCGCACCCAGTAGGGCTGGTTCTCCCCGGCGGGAACGTCCACGGGGGCCGTCTGCGGCGGCAGCGGATCGGGCCACGGCGCGGCCACGCCCGTCCGGTCGGTCGGCGTGGTCACGGGCACATGCCGGACCCGCAGCACGGACACGCCCTCCGCGGGGATCAACGCGCCGCCCGGCCCCTCCAGCGCGGAGGCGGTCACGGTCACGCCCCGCAGGGTTTCTTGCGGCCGCACCACCAGCTGCGCCGCCTCGGCCTCGTTTTGGGCTGTCTCAATGCGGACGGCCTTTCCCTCCGCGGCGGGAAGCGGACGGCCCCGGGGGATTCTCCATCCGGAGGAGGCCCACCACAGGCCGTCCCCCAGCCGCTCCCCGTACGCCGTGCTGTAATACTCCGAGACGTCGAGGGTGTGGCGCAGCCGGACCCCCTTCGCCTCAATGGTGAGCGGGTGCCGGCCGGACGCTGAAGGCACGGGCAGGGGCTCGCCAAGCTTCCCCCGGGAAAAGACCGTGTCGCCGTCCAGCAGCGCGGCCTCCCCGCCGGTCTCCGCGCCGTTCTGGCGAAGGCGCAGGGTGACGCCCTTTTCCGCGTCGTCCGGGGAAAACAGTCCGGGCGCCTCCACGGACAGGTCCATGCCGTCGGCCAGCTCCTCCACGGCGAGCCAGCGCGTGTCGCCCTTCGCGGTCAGGGGCGGCCCGTCCAGTTCCGCCTCCACGCGGTAGCCGTGCATCTGCACGCTGCCGCCGGACGCCGAGCTGACGGACAGCCGGACCCAGAGCGCCTCTGCGGGCAGCAGGGTTTCGGGCACGGTCACTCCGGTCTTTTCCCCCTCTCCGGGCTCGCCGATCTCCGTCCAAGTGGCGCCGTCCCGGCTGGCCTCCGTCCGGAACACGGCTTCGCCGTAATGTTTGGTCCACAGGAACAGCCGCGCGGAAGTGACGGGGTGTTCCGCAATGCGGTGCTCAAAGGTCAGGTACATTCCATCGGAAAACACCATGCGGTATGTGTTGAATCCCGCAGTGAACTCCCGCGTGGGCCGGCACACGTTCGTGTTGTTCTCCGCCATGGGCGCCGCGAAGAAGTAGTCGTTGCCGGCGATCCGCTCGCCCGCGCCCAGCTCCACCGCCCCGAAACGCGCGTGGGCGGGCACCGCCCGGCAGAGTTGCAGCCCGTCAAAGCGGAACCGGAAGTCGCTTTCCCACTGTCCGAAACGGAACGACGACGGGCCCTCCCGGTGCGGGGTCGAGAACACCAGTTCCACGGGCTGCCACTGCTCGGTGAGGTTCGAGAGGTCCACGCTGAACACCCCCGTGCCCGTGACAGCCAAGCCGGCGTGCTTGCCCTCGCCGTCCCTGGCGGCGAAGAAGCGGAGGAGATAGGGCTTTCCGGGATCCAGCGAAAAGTCGCCGGACTGCCAGAAGGAGAGCGTCTCCCTCTGCCCCGTGCCCCGGATCCAGAGGCTGCGACTGCCGTCCCTGGGCTGCGCGTCGTCCAGCCCGCCCTCCCCGCCGGACAGGGTCCAGCCGGTTGGCGCGCCCGGAGCGCTCCCCTCCTCAAACGAGGGGTTGACCGTTTCCACAACCTGTGCCGCGGCGAAACCGACCGGGATGGACACCGCAAGGGCGAAAATGCGCGCAAGACCCTTCACTGCTTCCTCCTTTCTTCTGTCGGCCGCATTTCTCCGTTTGCATCGCCGACCACCCGATCATATCTCCAAGAGGAGGAAGGATACAATCGCCGGAGGCGGGGGATGCATGACCAGCCCACCGGCGGCACGGTCAGCGCAGGCGCTTGATCTGCACGAGCTGCCCGTTCAGTTCTTTGCTGCGGTGCCAGATCTGATCGCCGACGATTTCAAAATCAAAAACCTGTTCCTGTCCGCCGAAGGTGCCCGACACCCGCATCTTGTCATGGGTTACGGACCATTTCTCCTCGACGTAGTCCACCCCGTAGAGTTGCTTGGCCATCGGATTGGACGCGTACACCACGCCGCCTGCGGCCAGGGTGCATTTGGTCGGGAACCCATAGACGACAACCTCCCATTCCGAACCGATCAGGTTGCCCTCATTAAGCAGGGGGGGCGTCTTCGCGGGTTCGGCCGGAACGGAAGGCGCGGCGTTTGCGTCGCCGGCGACTGCAGGTGCCGGTTTCTGCCCCCGTATCATCTGCATCACAATCGGGAACCCGAGGAACACGATGAGCACCGCGCCAAAGATGAAGAGAAACTTGTTGTCTTCCACGGCTAAGAACTCTCGGGTCGCCCAAAAAAAATCACTATTATCAGTATACAGAGAAAGGTTTTTTTGACAAGGATATATTGGTTCAACCAATTGGTCTGTGGGCCTGCGGCGCAGGGAAGGGATGGGGACGGCAACGGCTGCGGCGTCTTATCTCAGGAGGCACCCTCCGGCAGGGTCAGGAACAATCCTGCTCCGGACCATCCAAGTGCCTGTGAGGAGACGCCGTGGTCCCACGGCTGTGGAAGGGGGGGGCAGTCTCTCCCAAGTAAACGGGACGGGAAAGGACTGCGGGGGGGAATACATCAGCGGAGGCGCTTCACTTCCCCCAGTTTTCCCTTTAATTCAGGGTTGTGATAGAACAGTTTGCTTCCGATGATTTCGAAATCGAACTCGTAGTCTTTTCCCCCGAAAGACATAAACATTTTCACCTTCTCATAGTTCACCTGCCACCGGCCCTCCAAATAGTCCACACCGTACACCTGTTTCGCCATGGGATGGGACGCGTAGACAACCCCCCCGGCGGCCAGGCTGACCGTCACCGGAAACCCCTGCACGTCGGCCTCCCACTCGGTGCCGATCAGGTTGCCCTCATTGAGCAGCGGCGGCTCCTTTGGGGGCTGCGCGGGGGCTTCCGCCGCCCCCGCCGGGGTGCCGGGGGCGCCCGCCTTGGCCGGCCCCCCGCGGGCCGCCTGCAGGACCACGGGCAGTCCCAGAAACACAACCAGCACCGCCCCGAAGAAAAACAGAAACTTGTTGTCTTCCATTGCAGAGGGTCCCTAATGAAACGCCACCTGTTTCCTGACCTGAAAAACGCCGCCGCCAGCGCCCACTGTGATTGTAACAGGCCGCGCCTTATTCGACAAGGGAAAATTTACGAAAACCCCGAAGCGGGAGCCGGGATCGGCGGGACGGGTGTGCGGACAGAGAGCGCCGCGCGGGGGAAGCCCGGTCAACGGAACCTCAAGATCTCATCCATCTTCTTGGATTTTGGGTTCACGAAATACACCTTGTCGCCCATTATCTCCAAGTCTATGGCGTAATCCGTGCCCCCGAAACTGGTGGTAACGTGGACCTTGTCATAGTTGATGGTCCACCGTCCTTCCAAGTAGTCCTGGCCTGTGAACTGCTTGGCCATGGGATGGGTGGCGTAGGCGACGCCCCCTGGGCCCAGGGTGATCTTAACCTTATAATTCTCCACGGTCGCCTGCCATTCGGAATTGATCAGGTTTGCCTCGTTGAGCAGCGGGGGGGTCTTGGTGGGCGGGGGGGGGGCATCCGCTGTGACGGCGGCCCCTTCAGTGGCAGGCTTTCCCTTCACCACCTGCATCACGATTGGGAAACCCAGGATGCCGGCCAGCACCACCGCAAAGACGATAAGAACTTTGTTGTCTTCCATGCCGTGAAGTCCCTAACAGACAGCGTTGAACCCCTGAAGAAACCGCCCCGCACCCGGGAGCGACCGGTCTGCCCCCTGGAAGGGGGTACCTTCTTATACCGTAAAACGGTTCCGTAGTCAACCACCCGCGCGCAACGAATAGAGATTCGCGTTGGCTTTGCGCGCCCCGGCGCTCAGCTCCGGGTACGGCGTGTCCGTGACGTCCACGAAGCCGATGTTGTAGTTTTCCCCGTCGTGGGTGCGTCCCGTCACCGGCTCGTCCAGATACTGGAACCAGTGGCACCCCACGAAAAGCGGGTGGGTGGCCACGCTCTCCACATACCGCGCGTAGGCCGCCGCCCGCTCCTTCTGGTCCTTTGTCCGGACAAGCCCTGTGTGAAACATGCCCCGGTCCAGGGCGCCAAAGTGAAACTCCCCGATCAGGGCGGGCCGGTCTATCAGGTCGGTCCATTTCTCCCTGGGGATTTGGCGCTGGTAGAGGTTGAAAGACACCACGTCCGAGGTTTCCCCCGCCGCGCGCACCACAGGATCGGGCGCCCCGGAGAACCGGCATCCGAGATAGAGCTGGTGGGGGGCATGCCGGCGGACCGCCGCCTGCACCGTCTCAAAATACCGCCGGGCGAACCGGTGCAGAAAGGCCGACATGTCCGCCAGAAACACCTCGCCCCGAACGGCGGGCGTGTCCAGATGCTCCCAGTCGGGGAAGGCGCTTTTCCAGGCGGCGTTCAGCGCGTCCAGGCTCCCGTGGCGTTCCTGGAGAAACGCCACCAGCGCCGCGCGGGCGGGCTGGGTGGGCGGGCTCTTCAGGCAACCGTCCCCCACGCCCTCCCAGGCCAGCTCGTTGTCCACAAAGTAGCCGATGCAGAGCGGGTTTTCCGCGTGGGCCTGCGCGATGCCCGCGAGGGCCTTGTCCACGGCCGCCTCAAATTCAGGGGAATAGACATCCATCATCTTCGCCCAATATCCCTTTGCCGCCTCAATCTTCGGCACCCCCCACAGGCCCGTGGAGACCACATAGGGGAGGGGGCTGTTCTCCAGCACGTCCTGCTGGCTCCAGTTCCCCAGCGTGTTGAACCCCCAGTGCCCCAGCCGGGCATAGGCGCTGTCCCGCCAGCGTTCGGGCCACGGTTCCCCGTGCTTTCGACGCAGGTTCGCCCGGTAGAAACTGAAGGTGCGCCCCCCGCCGCCGATGGGCTCCGCCATGCTGTGCACCCCCCTGACCTCGCCAAAGAACCCGCCGAACACCGGGTCGTCCGGGGCGGGCAGCCACTCAAACCAGGGCTCGCGCTTCTCCACGAAGGTCTGCTCCCACGTGCCCACGCAGTCCATGCCCACGGAGAAGAAGAGCCGCCCCTCGGGCGTGACGAGCCACCATTTCCCGTCCACCTTCTCCGTTCGGAACCAGCCCGTCGCCTCCAGCTGCGGCCCCTTGGTCCAGCCGCCAAACCGGTCCCGGTCGCGGACATGGGGGGATTTCGCCCAGGCGCGCTCTTCGCGCCGCCGCCTTTCTTGAAACTCCCCCTCCTTCCGGAGTTTTCCGGGCCAGTCGGCGTGGAGATACTGTCCGAACCGGTTGATGAACGGAAGGGGGACCCCCGCCGCGCCCCCTTCTCCGAAGAGGGTGATCTTCTCGAGCACCAGCGTGTGCTCCCGGGCCGGCCGGGGCAGGAAGACCTGAAACGCCGTGATGCGCGCCGGGTCAATGACCTCCCCCTCCCCGCGCGGGGGAAGCACGGGCACCCCGCGCATGCCCCAGAGGGTGTCGGCCTCGCTGGATTTGAACCGCATCCTCAAGACGGCGCGCCCCTTGGGGGGCGCGGAACAGGCGGCGGTGTTGGTGGCGTGCCAGCCGTCCGCCCCGGCGTTGTCCACGCGCAGGGAGAAGTCAACCGGCTCGCCCGCCGGGTTGAACACCTGCACGGCGATGCCCGCCCGGCCCGACCAGTCCCACACTCCGCCGGCCGGCGGGGTGAACAGGACCTGCGGCCATTCCGCGGTTCCAAACCGCACCTCCAGCCCGCCGCCCCTTCGTTTGGCCGGAGCCGTTTCCGCATGATGGGTGACGGCATTCGCCGGCAGCAGCCCGGCGGAAAGATCAAACAGGGGCTCCTCGTTCGGGACGGCGGACAAGGCCGCCGTGCACGCCAGCACCGCCGCGAAAACCATGAAAAAAGCCTCCTTTGTCCCTGTCCGTCCGCACCCAGTCCAAAAGGCGGATCATGGGGTCGTCGGAATATCCGCCTGCCCGGGGGATTTTGCGGCATGGCGGGCGGCCCGCGCAACCCCGCCCCCCAGCCGTGTTCTTCACCGGCGCGCAGCCCCCGTTTGTCTGGCGGTCCAGGCGGGTGTCTCCCGCCGCAAACCGCAGAAAAAGGGAGATGCTCCGGTGGAACAAAAAAGGGGGAATATGGTATAAACCGGCAGGGTTGTTCGGTACAGAGGACGTGCAGCCCCAAATTTCCAACTAGGAGGTGCCGTGGTCAAAGTCTTATATGTTGATTGGGACACCCGAGCGGGGGCCTGGGTTCGGGATGTTCTTTCGGCTGCGGGGATCGAGTGCATGCTCGAAACGCGCGGGGGGCGTGTCTGCGATGTGCTCAAGCAAAGCGGGGCCTCCGCCGTGCTCATGGAAGTGATGCTTCCCGAGGTGAGCGGGTTTGAAACCTGCCGCCGCATCCGCGCGGACCGGGACCTCTTCACCCTTCCCGTCATGCTCGTCTCGTCCATGTCCGCCGAGGAGGAGCTTCACCACGGTCTGGGGCAGGGGGCGGACGACTTTCTGCCGAAGCCCTGCGATCCCGCAACGCTCACCGCCCGCCTGAAGGCCCTGCTGGACGGGGCCGTCGGGCTGGACGAGCCGGACCCCCTGACCGCGCTGATGAACCACCGCATGGCCAAGTACGAGATACAGCACCGCATCAGCCGAAAGTCCCGTTTCGCGCTGGCGTGCATGGAACTCGTCAACCTGGTGGAGTTCGGGCGCGCCAAGGGGGTGGACGCGCGCAACAAGGCCCTTCGCCACGCAGCGCGCATCCTCGAGGCCGCCGGGGAGCGGATCAAGGACCCCGGTTTCCTTGTCGCGCACATGGGCGCGGGGCACTTCGTCGCCATGCTCTCCCCCGGAAGCGCCGAACGGTTCTGCAAGGCCGCGCACAAGTCCTGGCAGGAGCACGAGCCGGAGCTCTATGAGGCCCTGGGGATCACCGCGGCCGTCGCGGAGCATGAGAGGAGCCGGGGCCACGCAGGAGGCGTGCCCCCCGTCCGCGCCCTGGTCTACTGCACCGGGGTCCGGGCCTCCGCCGGGCACAGCGTCCAAGCGTGCTTCGAGAACCTCGCGCAACTGCGCCTGCACGCGCGCGGCCTCGGGGAGGGCGTCTACACCGACCGGCGGGTCCAGTAGAAAACGCCGCCGCACCCCTGCGGGAACGGCGGCGCCCATGGATGTTCGCCTGCGAGGAGCTCCGCGTTATTTCGCCTTGTCCGCCGCCTTCAACTCCTCCACAAACCCAATGTACTGACGCTTCGCCTCGTCCTGCGGCGTGCCCTCCAGCTCCTTCCACTTGTCATACTTCGCCCGCGCGACAAAGTCCAGCATCCCCGGACGGGACCCCGCGCAGTCGCCCGCCGACGCCTGCTTATACAGGGCGTACAGTTTCAGTTTCGCCAGATTGTCCGGGGCCTCCGACAACTGGGTGACCTCATCACTTGCCTGTTTGAACCGGGCGTCAAGATCGTCGGACATGGGGTGACTCCTTTTCGGTTAAGGCCAATGTTCGCGCGCGCCATGGTGCCCGCGCGTGCCCTATTGTATACAAGAATTTAGCAGAATTGTCAAGTGCGGCGTCGGAACTCACTCCGGAGCAGGCGATGGTATACTGGACAACGATCCGTGCCGCGCCAATTGCGTCAGGGCGGGAGAAATGAAACCAAGAACCAAGATGGACGAGATCATGGAGACGGTCTTCCGGAAATTCTTTTCCGGACAGGCAGTGGCCGCCGCCCCGGAGCTGACGGTGGCGGAAGGCGACGGCGCGGTGCGGTGTCTGGCGTGCGGGCACCGGTGTCTGGTGCGGCCGGGTCGGCGGGGGGTGTGCCGGGTGCGGGTCAATGAGGGGGGCGCACTGAAGGTGCCCTTCGGGTATGTGGCGGGGCTGGCGGCGGACCCGGTGGAGAAGAAGCCGTTCTATCATGTGAAGCCCGGGCGCGTGGCGCTGTCGTTCGGCATGCTGGGGTGCAACCTGCGCTGCCCCTTCTGCCAGAACTGGAACACGAGCCAGGTGCTGCGCGACCCGGCGGCGGGGGCGGCGGCGCACGCCTGCACGGCGCGGGAGATCGCCGAGGCGGGCGAACGCGCCGGGGCGGCGCTGATGGTCAGCACGTACAACGAGCCCCTGATCACGCCGGAATGGGCACGGGCGGTTTTTGAGGAGGCGAGGCCGCGGGGGATGCTGTGCGGTTTTGTGAGCAATGGCTTCGCCACGCCCGAGGCGCTGGATTTCCTGCTTCCCGCGCTGGATGTGTTCAAAGTGGACCTGAAGTGTTTTGACGCGCACCGCTACGGGGAGCTGGGCGGGCGGCTTGCGGAGGTGATGGACACGCTGGAGCGGCTGGTGACGGCGGGGGTGTGGGTCGAGGTGGTGACGCTGCTGGTGCCGGGTTTCAACGACGACGCGGAGGAGCTGCGGCGGCTCGCCGCCTTCCTGCACGGGCTGTCGCCGGACATCCCGTGGCATGTGACGGCGTTCACCCCGCAGTACCGGAAGAAGGGCACCCGACCTACCACGGCGGACGACCTGACCCGGGCGTGGGACATCGGGAAGGCGGCGGGGCTGCGCCATGTCTATACGGGCAACCTGCCCCGGCAGACGGGGTCTCGGGAGAACACCTTCTGCGCCGAGTGCGGCGCGGCGCTGGTGGAGCGTTCCGGATTCCAGGTGCGCGCCCTGCGGCTGTCCGGGGGGAAGTGCCCCGAATGCGGAGCGGCGGCACCGGGCCGGTGGTGAGGCGCGCGCCGCACGGACTGGCACGGACGAACACCGACGGACACGGACAGCATCCGGCAGGCGGAGATGGGGGCTGCGCGAAGGCTCGGGTTTCGGCTCTCTCCGTCCATCTTGTCCATGCCGTCCATTGCGTCCATGCTGATTGAAGGTTTCCCCGGCACCCGCACCATGCCCCCGCCGTTGGGATGCCGCCCGCCGTTGGGGTATGATGAACCCAGCCGGCATGGTGACCGGCCGGGAGCAGGATCATCGTGAACAAGACCGTCGCCGTCATTGCGGGCACGCGGCCCGAGGCCGTGAAGGTGTGCCCTCTCGTGCTGGCCCTGCGGGACCATGCGGAGCTTTCGGGCCGTCTGTGCGTCACCGCGCAGCACCGGCAGATGCTCGACCAGGTTCTGGCCGCTTTCGGGGTCACCCCCGACGCGGATCTCGACCTGATGCGGTCCGGCCAATCCCTGTGCGGGTTCATGGCCCGCGCACTGGAGGGGTTGGACACCCATTTTGCCGCCACCCCGCCGGACCTGGTGCTGGTGCAGGGCGACACGGCCACGGCGTTGGCGGGGGCCATGGCGGCGTTCTACCACCACATTCCCGTGGGGCACGTGGAGGCGGGGCTGCGCACGGGGGATCTGGACGCCCCGTGGCCCGAGGAGGCGAACCGTCTCATGATTTCCCGGATTGCCACCCTTCACTTTGCCCCCACGGGGGAAAGCCGCGACAACCTGCTGCGGGAGGGCGTGGCCCCGGACCGCGTGTTCGTGACGGGCAACACGGGGATAGACGCCCTGTTCATGATGGTGGACCGTGTGCGGCGCAACGCCCCGGAGGCGCCCGGCCTGCCCCTGCAGTCCGATGCGGCCTGGTGGGCGCGCCCCCTGGTGCTGGTCACCCTGCACCGGCGCGAGAGTTTTGGGGAGGGGTTTGAGCGGTTCTGCGGCGTCCTCGCCGGTCTGGCGCGGGAGTTCCCCGGTGTGAACTTCGTGTATCCGGTGCATCTGAACCCCAATGTGCGCGGACCGGTTAACCGGGTGCTCTCCGCGCCGGGGCTTGAAAACGTCCGGCTCATCGAGCCCCAGGACTACCCGGTGTTCGTCTCCCTCATGGACCGGGCGCGGCTGATTCTGACCGATTCGGGGGGGGTGCAGGAGGAGGCGGCCACCCTCGGCAAGCCGACCCTGGTGCTGCGCGAGACGACAGAGCGGCCGGAGGCCGTGGCGGCGGGCGTGCTGCGGCTGGTGGGCACGGACCCCGCCCGCATCCGGGAGGCGGCGCGCGGGGTGCTGTCCGGGAAGGAAACATGGGGGGCTGACGGCGGCACGCGGGTCTACGGGGAGGGCGCCGCCTCGGCGTGCGTTGTGAAGGCCTGTGCGGATTTCCTGCGGGGGCGCGATGCCTAGCCGGCACCGCTTTCCCGCAGTCCTTCTTTTCCTGGCGGCCTTTCCCCTGTCTTTGGGGGCGCAGGAACCCGCCGTCTCCGTGCTCCATGCGGCGGACTACGGCGTCCAGCCTGACAAGGACCAGGACTGCGCCCCGGCGCTGCAGCAGGCGCTGGACGACATGGTCCGGCTTGGCCGTCCCGTTGTGGTGCAGTTGGAGCGCGGGGTATACCGTCTGGCTTCCGGGGATCCGGACGCCCCGATCCTGGCATTGCGCGGGGCGCGCGGGATGACCCTGCGCGGAAGGGGGGAGGGCACAGTGCTGCTGGTCAGCGGCCCCTGCGGCGGGTGCCTGCTCCTGGAGGGGTGCGAGGCCTGCTCCGTGGAGGAGTTGTCGGTGGACTATGATCCCGTGCCGTTTTCCCAGGGCGCGGTGCTTCAAGTGAACGCGGCAAAGGGCTGGATGGATGTGGCCATCACGGAGGGCTTTCCCGAGCCGGACCATGCGTGGTTCGCCGGGGCTTCCCGCCCGGGCGACCGGTGGGGTCTGCTCTTTGAGCGGGACCGGCCGCGGCTCAAGGCGGGCGCCCCCGGCGTTTTCTATGTGGACGCCTGGACCCGTCTGTCGGGCCGGGTCTGGCGGGTGCGGCCCGCGAACGCCCGGCGGGACGGGCTGGGCTGGGCGGTGATGGGGGACCGGGTGGTGTTTGTGCCGCGCCGCGCGGGGGCGGCGGTGCAGGTGACGCGGGGCGGCGAATGCGCGGTGCGCCGGGTCGTGATCCGCGCATCCCAGGGGGCGGCGGTGGCGGGCGCGGCCACGGGCGGCATGGTGGTGGACCGGGTGACGGTGGCGCCGCCGCCGGGGGGCGGGCGGCTGCTTTCCGCCAACAGCGACGGGGCACATTTTCAGCAGAACACCCTCGGGCCGCTGGTGATGGGCTGTCATTTCGGGGCGGTCGGTGACGATGGCATCAACCTTCACTTTCCGCCCCAGCGCGTTTCCGGGGTCCTCTCCCCGGTCTCTTGCCGCCTGGAGGGGGGCGGCGAGATCTGGCCCGGCGATGTCCTTCTTTTTGTGGACACGGCGCGGGGCGCGGTGCGGGGATGGGGCCGCGCGGAGACCGTGCGCGGCGATGCCCGGGACGGGCTGCGCGTTGCTCTGGACCGTCCGGTGCCCGGAGTGGCGGCGGGGTCCTCCTGGAAGACGGCGGACACCGTCGCCAATGTGAGCCGCTGCGGTGGCGGATACGTGTTTCGGGACAACATTTTCCGCCGGGTCCGGGGGCATGGCATGGTGATGGACGCGCCGAACGGGCTGGTGGAGAACAATTTCTTTGACGAATGCGGCGGCATGGGCATCGTCTCGGGGGCGGATTTCACCGCCCCGCAGGGGGGGTACCCCTCCAACGTGGTGGTCCGGCGAAACACAGTGCGGGACTGCGGACGCGCGCCGGAGACGGGGATCTCCCCGCGCGGGGCGGCGGTTCATCTGGGCGCGGTGTGCCCGCGCGGGGTGTCGGAGGGGCGGCTGGTTGAAAATGTGGCGGTCGAGGACCTTTACTGTGTCAACCCGCCGGGGGCGGCGCTCTGGCTGGGCGGCGTGCGCGGCGCGGAGATCACGCGCCTGCGCGCCGCCTATGCGGCCGGGGCTGCGCCTCCCCGCGAGACGGCGGCGATGGTGGCCGAAAATGTGTCGGGCCTCCATGTGGACGATTGTTCGGTGGCCGCGCGCCAGCCGGAGATCACGGCGGCGCTCCGGCTGGGTCCGGACGTGGAACAGGCCACGGTCGGACGGCTCCAGGCGGACACCGCGCCGGGGTCGCCGCTGGTGGAAGAGGTTCGCGGCGACGGGGCGGAGTGAGCGACGCAAGGAGACGGGGCGTGCAGCATTTTGACGGTGATTATGTGGAATGGGTGCTGGAGCGGATTGGTCGGGCGCCGCGGCGCTCTTCAACCGGAGAGGTTTCTACGGCGGCCGTGACGGCGCACCTGCGCCATTCCGTCGAGCGGAGCCTGGGGCGCGTGCCGCCGGAGCCGTTCCGGGGCACTTGGTTTTCCGTGCATGTCCTGGGGCCTCTCGTGCTCGGGGGCTGGCTGCCGTTTCCCGAAGACGGCGCCGTGATGCCCTCCCTGTCAGATGCGGCGGTGGAAGGGGAGACGGCGGCGCTCAAGGCCGTTCTGGAGGAGTATCTGGCCCTGGTGCAGGCCGACGAGCTCCCGCCGGGGACGCACCCCCTCTACGGCCCCCTGGATGTCGCCGGATGGGAGCGGTTCCACCTGCGGCATTTCGAGCATCACCTGTCGCGGCTGGGCGTGTGAGTTGCTGAATCCCGGCGGCTACTCCGGCTTCTTGGGCATCTTCACCTTGGCGCCGAGTTTGAGCGCGTTGGATGCCGGGATGTTGTTGAGCTTCATGAACGCCTCCTGCGTCATGCCGCACTTGATCGCCAGCCGGTAGACATTGTCGCCGGGCTGCACTGTGTACATCTCGTATTCACCCTCTGCGGCCTGCGGGGCCGCCGGCTCGGCCGGCGCGGCCTCCGCCGCCGGTTCCGGCGTCGGCGCGGGTTCCGTTGGCTTATCTGCGGACTCTTCCCCGGCGTCCTTCTCCTGCACCGGTTCCGGCGTTTCAGGCTCTGGCGCGGGCGCGGGTTCAGGGGCTGTTTCAGGCGCGGGCGTCGGTTCTGGCTCCGGTGTGACTGCTGGCTCTGGTGTCGGTTCCGGTTCTGGTGTCGGTTCCGGTTCTGGTGTGACTGCTGGCTCTGGTGTCGGTTCCGGTTCCGGTTCCGCTGCGGGTTCCGGTGCGGGCACCGCTTCGGGGATGGATTTCTGTTCCGGCGCAGGCGCAACCGCCTCCTCCTCTGCGGGGACGGCGTCTTTGTCTTCGGCTTCCGGGGCCGGTGGCGCGGGCGCGGGTTCTGCGGGAGGAGCGGGAGTCTCCTCCTGCGGCGGCGTCTCTTCGGCGGCCTCGGGAGGTGCGGGCGCTTCCGTCTCTTCGGGGGGCTCCACGGGAGGCGCCACTGCGTCTTCGGCCGGGGTTTCCGGAGTGGCGGGCGCTGGGTCTGTTGCTGCGGGGACGGATTCGGGAACCTCCGCCGGTGTCGGTTCTGACTGCGTCGCCGGGGCGGGGGCGGGGGCGGCCTCCTCCGGAGCTGGGGACTCCTGTTCTGGTGCCGCTTCCTGCGGGGTTTCGGCAGCCTCGGTCTCTGCCGGGGGAGCGGGAACGCCGGCCTCGGCATCTTCCGGCTTCGCCTCCGGTTCTGGAACCGGGACGGCTATTTTCAGTTCCTGGCCAATCTTGATGGTGGAATCTTTGAGGTTGTTAAGCTCCTGGATGGCCTTCATCTCCACCCCGTACTTGCGGGAGATGGCCGTGAGCGAGTCCCCCTTCTCCACTTTGTGGACAACTTCCTGGAGGGCGGGGGCGGGCGGGGCGGCCGGTTCCGGTTGGGGTTCCGGTTGGGGTTCCGGTTGGGGTTCCGGTTGGGGTTCCGGTTGGGGTTCCGC
>JAAYBR010000128.1 GCA_012730045.1 Candidatus Hydrogenedentota bacterium
GACCATTTGGTCCTGTATGCCCCCCCGCAGGAAACACCGCCACACGACACGCCCAGAAACGCCCGCATGGAACCACCTCAACATGGTCCGCTCAATTCAGCCTTTTGCCACGGGCTGCTAGACCCTACCTCGCCGTCTTGACCGCCTGGACGAGGGACGCCGCGAAGGCCTCCACCCTTGGGACCAGCTCCGGGGTGTCGCCGGTCTGGCTGATGAGGCGGACAATGGCGGAGCCGACCACCACGGCGTCGCCGTGCAGGGCGACGGTGCGGGCCTGTTCGGGGGTGGAGATGCCGAAGCCGACGGCGACGGGCTTGCCGACGTGCCGCCGGACGCGCTCGACGGCCTCGCCGAGGGTGTCGGCGAGGGAGGCGCTTTCGCCGGTGACGCCGAGGCGGGACACGTAGTAGACGAACCCGGTGCTTTTCTCCCCGATGAAGGCCATGCGTTCCGGGGGCGTGGTGGGGGCCACGAGGAAGACCGTGCAGAGTCCGGCCGCGTCGAGGCACTGCTTGTACTCGTCGCAGTCGTCCGGGGGCAGGTCCACGCAGAGGACCCCGTCGGCGCCGGCGGCGGCGGCGTCCCGGGCGAAGTCCGCAATCCCGTAATGGAGGATGGGGTTGTAGTAGGAGAACAGGAGGATGGGCACCTGGGAGCGCGTGCGGACGCGCCGGACGAGGTCGAGCACGCCGCGCAGGGAGACGCCGTGGGCCAGCGCGCGCAGGTAGGCCTCCTGGATGACCGCGCCGTCGCCGACGGGGTCGGAGAAGGGCACGCCCAGCTCGATGACGTCGGCCCCAGCGCGCTCCAGGGCGAGGAGAATCTCCTCCGTCGCCGCGGGGGACGGGTCGCCGCAGGTGATGAAGGGGACAAAGGCGGGCGTGCCCGCGCCGCGCAGGGCGGAGAAACGCTGTTCAATGCGGTTCATGTCAGAAGCTCTCCCCCGGCAGGATGAACGAGGCCGCGTGCTGCGCGTCCTTGTCGCCCCGGCCGGACAGGTTGACGATGATCAGGGCGTCTCCGGGCATGCCGGGGGCGCGGCGGGCGAGTTCCGCGAGGGCGTGGGCGCTCTCCAGCGCGGGGATGATGCCCTCGAGGCGGGAACACCACTGGAAGGCCTCCAAAGCCGCATCGTCCTCCGCGCGGGTGTACTCCACGCGCCCGGTCTCGAAGAGGTGCGCGTGCTCTGGCCCGACGCTGGCGTAGTCCAGCCCGGCGGACACGCTGTGCGTGGCGCCGATCTGGCCGTTCTCGTCCTGGAGGACATAGCTGAGGGCGCCCTGGAGCATGCCGATGGAGCCGCCGGCGAAGCGCGCGGCGTGCATGCCGGGGGTGAGCGCCGTGCCCCCCGCCTCCACGCCCACCAGCCTCACCGCCGCGTCCTGCAGGAACGCGTGGAAGAGGCCCATGGCGTTCGAGCCGCCGCCGACACAGGCGATGAGCAGGTCGGGCAGCCGCCCCTCGCGCTCGAGGATCTGGGCGCGGGCCTCGCGGCCGATGACGGACTGGAAGTCGCGGACGATCATGGGGAAGGGGTGCGGGCCGTGGACCGTGCCCAGGACGTAGTGCGTGTGCTCCACGTTGGTCACCCAGTCGCGCATGGCCTCGTTGATGGCGTCTTTCAGGGTCTTCGAGCCGGAGTCCACGGCGACGACCTTCGCGCCGAGGAGGCGCATGCGGAAGACGTTCAGCTTCTGCCGGGCGATGTCGTCCGTGCCCATGTAGATTTCACATTCCAGACCCAGACGCGCGGCGGCGGTGGCCGTGGCCACGCCGTGCTGGCCCGCGCCGGTCTCGGCGATGACGCGCGTCTTGCCCATGCGCTTCGCCAGCAGGCACTGGCCCAGGGCGTTGTTGATCTTGTGGGCCCCCGTGTGGGCGAGGTCCTCGCGTTTCAGGTAGACGCGCGCGCCGCCGAACTTCTCCGTGAGCCGGTCGGCCCGGTAGAGCGGCGTGGGCCGGCCGATGAAGTCGCGGTTCCACACGGCGGCCTCGGCCGCGAAGGCCGGGTCGGCTGCGGCGGCGCGGTAGGCCTCCTCCAGCTCGCCGAGGGCGAACATGAGGGTTTCGGGGACGTACTGGCCGCCGAAGCGGCCAAACCGGCCCCGCGCGTCAGGCCAGGGATACGCCCCGGGCGTTCCGGATGAACTGTCTGATTTTGTCATGGTCTTTCCGTCCAGGGGCCGATTCCACCCCCGAGGACACGTCCACGGCCCATGGACGCGCCTGTTTCACCGCTTCGGCCACATTTTCCGGCGCGAGTCCGCCGGCCAGAATGATCCGCCTCTCCCCCGCCGCCCGCGCCGCCAGCGACCAGTCGCCCACCTCCCCCGTGCCGCCGCGCCCCCCGGCGGACGCCGCGTCCACGAGCAGCGCGGGGCCGGGATAGGCCAGGGCCGCCGTCATGTCCGCCGGGGTCGCGGGACGCACGGCCTTGTAGGCCCGGCCGGGGAACAGGGCGCACAGTTCCGGCGGCTCCTCGCCGTGGAGCTGCACCAAATGGACAAACTTCAGGTATTCCGCCAGAGCTTCCGCCGTGTCGTTCACCGTCACGGCGACGGTCGTGACGAACGGCGGCAGCGCGGCGGCGATTTCAGCGGCGGTCTCCGGGGGAACATACCGGTTCCGGCGGCGCGCCTCCGGGGCGAGGACAAAGCCCACGGCGTCGGCGCCCGCGTCGCAGGCGGCGAGGGCGTCGTCCAGGCTCGTGATGCCGCAGATCTTAATCCGGATCGTCACAAAGGAGCTCCCGCACCTTGCGGTGGATGTCGCCGCTGGTCAGCAGGGACTCGCCCACGAGGATGGCATCCACGCCGCAGTCCTCCAGCATTCTCACCTCGCGGCGGTGGTGGATGCCGCTTTCGCTGACGAGAGTGTACCCGCCCGGCACCAGCCGTTTGAGGCGCATGGTGGTCTGCACGTCCACCTCAAGGGTGTCCAGGTTGCGGTTGTTGATGCCGACAATCCGCGCGCCGGCCACCAGCGCGCGGCCGATCTCCTCCTCCGTGTGCGTCTCGACCAGCGCCTCCATGCCGAGGGCGCGGGTCTGGGCGATCAGGTCCTGCAGCAGGGCGTCGTCCAGGATGCGCACGATCAGCAGGAGGGCGTCCGCCCCGGCCGCGCGGGCCTCGTGGAGCTGGTAGGGGTCAATGATGAACTCCTTGCGCAGACAGGGGATCGCGGAGCTCCGCCGCACCTTGGCGAGATCCTCCAGACTGCCGCCAAAGAAGGGGCCGTCCGTGAGGACGGACAGGGCGCGCGCGCCCGACTGCTCATAGAGGGCCGCCAGCTCCACGGGGTCCACGCCGGGCAGGATGTCCCCCCGGCTGGGCGAGCGCCGCTTGATCTCGGCGATGAGGCTGATGCCGTCCCGGCGCAGGGCGTCGCGGAAATTGTGGGGCGGCGGGGCGGACTCGATCTCCTCGGCGAGGAGGTCAAGGGGTTTCCGCGCCTTGCTTTCGGCGACTTCCAGCCGTTTTTGGGCGACGATTTTGTCAAGAATCATGGACGGGTCCTGCCTCGGAGTGGTTGGAAAAATGCGCGGAGCCAGCATACACCACGGGAACGGGTTAACGCCATCGCCCGTCGTTGGTGAGGCGGATCAGGGCCTCCAGCTTGGCCAGGGCGGCCCCGCTGTCGAGGGACTCCGCCGCAAGGAGGATTCCCCGGGGGATGTCCTCCGCGATGCCCGCCGCCACCAGACCGGGCGCGGTGTTCAGGACCACGGCGTCCCGGCGCGGCCCCCGCTCTCCGGAGAGGATGGCGCGGAGGATGCCCGCGTTCTCGGCGGGGTCCCCGCCGTGGAGGAAGGCGCGGTCCACCCGTGCAAACCCGAAGTCCTCGGGGCAGACCTCGAAGACGACCACTTTCCCGTGTTTCAACTCCGCGACCCGGCTGGGGCCGGACAGGGAGATTTCATCGAGTCCGTCCAGGCCGGAAACCACGAAGGCGTGGCGCACGCCGAGGCCCCGCATGACATGGGCCACGGGCTCCACATGGACGGGGTCGAAAACCCCCATCATCTGGGCGTCGGCCTCGGCGGGGTTGGTCAGGGGGCCGAGGAGGTTGAACACCGTGCGGACGCGCAGCTCCTGCCGGACCGGCGCGACGTGTTTCATGGCGCCGTGGAGGGCGCGGGCGAAGAGGAACCCCACGCCGATCTCGTCTATGCAGGCCGCCACCGCCTCCGGGGGCAGGTCAATGGCAACGCCCAGGGCCTCCAGCACGTCCGCGCTGCCGCAGCGGCTCGACGCGCTCCGGTTCCCGTGCTTGGCCACGGCCACCCCGGCCCCGGCGGCGACAAAGGCCGCCGTGGTGGAGATGTTGAAGGTGCCGGAATGGTCGCCCCCGGTGCCGCAGGTGTCCAGCAGCGGGCGGCGGGTCGGGCTCACCTTCACGGCGAAGCGCCGCATGGTCTCGGCCATGCCCGTGATCTCGTCCACCGTCTCCCCGCGCAGGCGCAGGGCGGCCAGCAGGGCGCCCATTTGGGCGTGGGTGGCGTTCCCCGACATGATGGCAGTCATGACCTCGGCCGCCTCTCCGCGCGAGAGGTGTCCTCCTTGGGTCACTACGGCCAGGGCATCCTGCATGAGCATGTGCGGGGTTCCGGGGGTTGGAAATGAGCAAGAATTTAGCAACCGGGGGGGAGCCGTGTCAATAAATGCCCGCCGATTTGGCACTAGCCAAGAATATCTGGTAATGTGTGTTTAGTATGAACACCGAAACGCCCTGGCATTTTGTCCACCTTTCCGATGCCCATCTCTCCAGCCATCATGACGGGGTGTGGAACAGCCGTTTTCTGTGCACCATGATGCCGGACCTCATGGCCCGTCTTGGGGAGGATCTCCGCGCGCTTCGGCCCGAGTTCCTGCTGGTGACGGGCGACATCGTGAGCGTGAAGACCCGTGAGGGCATGCTCGCCGCGCGCGACAGTCTGGAATCCCTCGGCATCCCCTACTATCCCATGGGCGGCAACCACGATTTTGTGCTGCCAGAGTCGCGGGAATGGTTTCTGGAGGCCTTCGAACACCGGCTTCCCGAACGGCGCGCCTTTTATGGGTTTGAGCACCGGAATCTGCGGTTTCATGTCCTGGACGCCTGGTGGGAGTGGTTGGACGGGGAGCTGCGCCCCGTGCCCCAGGATAAGTCCACCGAAGAGATGGACGAGGACCTGAAGGGGCTGCACTGGGGGATTCCCGAGGAGCAGTTTGTCTGGCTGGAGGGGCGGCTTTCCCGGCCTTTTGCGGGGGCGGATGTCGTGGCGGTCCATTATCCGGCCGTGCGCGTGCCGGACCGGCTGCGGTTTGAGGGGTTCCGCGACGGCGGGGCGCTGGTGAACGGTGTCCGGCTGCTGGCGCTGATGGGCCGGTTTCCGCGCGCCCGCGCGGTGTTTTCAGGACACGTTCATGTCCATTTTGCGGAGACCCTGGGGCGGGTCACCCAGGTCACCACGGGCTCCCTTCCTGAGTACCCCTCGGAATACCGGGTGGTGCGGGTGTTTGAGGACCGGATGGAGGCCGTCACCACCCCCCTCAGCGACCCCTCCTTTGCGGCGCGCTCCTTCCTGCCGGGCCGGGAACTGACGGCCGGCCAGCCGCAGGACCGCTCCGTGGTCATCCCGCTGAAGTAGCCCCTACTCCGTCCGCCGAAGGATCACCACCAGGTCTCCCCCGTCCGCCGGGAGGCCGCCCAGCCGCACGGTGGCCCCCTTTGCCAGACGCAACACGGTGTCCAGCGCTTTCCGGGGCGGGGCGTCGCCGTTCGGCGGCCCCTCGATGACCACGCGGACCCGCGTCTGCGGGTCTCCGGCGGGGACCGACTCCAGACTGAGCACGGCGGCATAGTCGGTGTGGGCCTGAAACGAGGCGCTTTTCCCCGGCCCAAGCTGCTCAGTGCCGTGCTTGACGAGGCGAAAGGTGCGGTATGGGAGGTCTTTCACCGCGTCGCGCACCGGGGCGAGGTCGGCGGGGATTTCCTTGGGACCCGCAGGGCCGGGCGCCGCGACGAGGCTCCAGACTTCCAGGGTCACGGTGCCGTCGGACAGCGCCTCCGGGCCGCCCGCGGCGGCCAGCATCACGGCGGCCAGCAGGGTCAGGGCCGTCACAGGTCGCTCCCGCCCTTCTTCACCCACACGGTGGTCAGCCCCTCTTTGCCGTCATACCAGTCCACAGTGGCCCCGTCGATTTCCGTCGTGGCGGACTCCACCTCCGTCGCTTGGACCTTTTCCGGGCCGCGGTTGAACACGGCCAGCAGGGCGGCCACCAGCAGCAGCGCGGCGGTGGCGAGGGAGGCCAGGGTCCAGAACCGGAACCGGGCGGGGCGCGGGGCTTCGATCTGTTCGCGGATTCCCGCCATGAAATGGGGGAACTGGGCGTCGCTGATGACGGGCGTGTCCTCGTTGAATACGGCGGCGGCGTCATGCAGCGCCCGCAGGTCCGCGATATAGGCGGCCTCTTCGGGGGCCAGCGCGCCGGGAACGGCGTCCCGGTCAAACAGGTCCGCCAGCTCCAGCAGTCGTTTTTCGTTGATCATGTCAGTCCCTCCCGGGTGACTCCTGCGCGGTGCAGGAGCTCCTGAAGTTTGCGCCGGGCGTGAAACAGCCGGCTCATCACCGTGCCCAGGCTGCACTCCATGGCCTCGGCCATCTCCTGGTACGACAGGCCCTCGTATTCCCGCAGGATGAACGCCGTCCGGTGTTTTTCCGGCAACTGGTCCAGGGCGCGGTTAATCGCCGCGCCCAGTTCCCGCAGTTCCACCGCGCGGTCGGGCGCTTCCGTGCCCGCAGGGGCGTCGGCCGCCCGCGCATCATCGAAGGCCACTGTTTCGAGCCTTCTGCGTTTCAGGAAGTCCTTGGCGTGGTTCGCCGCGATGCGGAGGAGCCACGGCTTGAAGCCGCTTTCCCCCCGGAACGTGCCGAGGGCCCGGTGGGCCTTCACGAAGACCTCCTGGGCCAGATCCCACGCCTCCTCGCGGTTTCGCGTGATGTGATAACACATGGCGTAAACCTGATTCCTGTAACGCTTTACCAAATATTCAAATGCGTCGGCGCTGCCCTTCACCGCCTGGGCGACCAGAAGCGCATCGTCCGGATCACCCGTTTCCGGGGGATTGCACTGCGATGAAGGTTTGCTGGCCATACGTTCTGGCAAATCCTTTGCCGTTGAATAGACGAGGGATTCCTCGCCTTTATTCAAACCGTTCGGCTAGTTCTTTCTAAGCGCAAGCACCGTGGTCAGTGCTGCGAGGGCATCCCGGAAGGGGGACTCGGGGAATTCCCGCGCCAGCGCGCGGGCGGTGTCCGCGTGTTCGGCCACCAGCGCGGCCACTTCTGCGGCGACGCCGGTTTCCGACAGGCGCGTCTGGACCCAGACGATGTTCTCTTTCCCCAACGCCTTTCCTGACAGGGCTGCAAGCCGGTTCCGGTCGTCCGGATGCAAGGCCTTCCGGAGGCGGATTAGCGGCACGGTGGCCTTCCCCTCGGCGATGTCGCCGCAGGCGGGCTTGCCCGTTTCCTCGGGGGACTGGGTCAGGTCGAGGAGGTCGTCCATGAGCTGAAACGCCACCCCGAAGGCCATCCCGTAGCGCCGGAGGCGGTCCGCCTCCGCGTCCTTTCCCGCCAGGAGCGCGGGGGCCTCGCAGGCGGCCGCGAAGAGGCTGGCGGTCTTGCCCTCCGCCAGGCGCAGGCAGTCTTCCTCGGTTGCCGAGCCCGCCGGAACGCCGAAGAAGGCCAGTTCGCATTCCGCCATGGCGCGGACCGTGCGGACGGCGCGGGTGACAATCTCGCAGGATTCGTATTCGCCGAGGGCTTCCACGGCGCGCGCGACGAGGTAGTCCCCCCCCAGCACCGCGGCATGGTTGTCCCAGAGCGCGTTCAACGAGGCGTTTCCCCGCCGGAGATACGCGTGGTCCACAACGTCGTCATGGGCCAGGGAGGCCATGTGCAGGAGTTCATAGGCGGCGGCCATGCGGGCGAAACGGGAGGGGTCCCCCTCCCCCACCGCGCCCGCCGCCATCAGCGTGAGCGCGGGACGCAGCCCTTTCCCCCCTGCGCCGGGGAGGTTCCCCCTCACCGGGAGCACGAGGCGCAGGGCGTCCCGCCAGACACCGTTCACCACCCCGCGAACCTCTTCCAGGGGCGCGGCGATGGGTGCATAGGCCTGCAATAGAAGCGCTTTCGTTTCCACGGGCGCATTGTATCACACGCCCTTTGGCGGATAGGTTGCGGTCTGCCGCATGGCCGCGATACGATGGCGCGGTGTTGAACGGGGGGGGGACAGGCCTCTTCTCTACTCAGCCGGGGAACAGAAAATGCGGACAGCCTATTGGGCGGGCAGAATGCGGCGGCTGGCGTCGCGTCCGGAACGGTTTGCGCGGATGAGCGCCTTTTTTCGCCATTATGCCGCCACCCGGAACCTGCGGCGGTCGGAGGAGGAAATGGCCGACGGTCTATCCTTTGTCCAGTCCCAGCCCGCTTATCTGATTCTGGAGACAGGGACTGCGTGTAATCTGCATTGTCCCCGCTGTTGGACGGGAGAGGGACGATTTCAGCTGGACCGGAACCTGCTGACGCGGGGAACCTTCGACCGGATCGTCCGCCATTTGCCGGCGGGCAGCCTGTGCGAGGCGAGCCTGTTCAACTGGGGCGAGCCGCTGCTGAATCCGGACATTGCGCATTTCATTCGCTGGTTCTCGCGGCGCGGGATACGCACGGTGCTGCACACGAATTTCAGCGCGCGGGACTACGATGGGGCCTACCTGGAGGCGCTGGTGCGCAGCGGGCTCACGCACCTTGCCGCGTCCGTGGACGGGGCGACGCAGGCATCCTATGAGAAGTACCGGGTGGGGGGGAATCTGGAGCGGGTGCTGGGGAACCTGCGGCGGCTGCGGGAGACCCGGGACCGGCTGGGCTGGTCCTCCCCGAAGATCGCTTACAAGATGCTCCTGAACCGCTTCAACCAGGGGGAGGTGGAGGCGGCCCGAAGCCTTGCCGGGGAACTTGGCGTGGAGTTTCAGCTTCAGGAGACCATGGGCTTTCCCAGCGACGAGGCCCGGCGGGAATGGGCCGCCGACACGGTGAAGGAGAAATATGGGGACAAGCCCGTGCCGCTGGCATCAGCGGACGCGGCGGGCCGTATTCCCACGGAATGCTGCCAGTTGTGGAACACCCTGGTTGTCCATGCCAACGGCGACGTGCTCCCCTGCTGCCAGGTTTTTACGCGGGACGCCCATATTGGCAACCTCGTGGAGACCCCTTTTCGGAAGCTGTGGAACAGCGAAAAGATGCGGTATCTGCGGCGGTATGTGACCGATCCGTACTGTCCCCCGCCGGATTTCCCGAATCTCTGCGCGCGCTGCGTCTTCCGCTACTGCACCTACAACCATCTTCCGTCAAGGGTGTCCCCCGAGGAGCGGGAATAGGGGGTCCGGGGCGGGGGTGTTCTTTACTGCAATGGGCGGACGGTGCCCGGCTGTGCTATTCTATTCGCGGAGGTTTCAGCATGTCGTTGCTTAAAGTGGTCTATTATCCGGACCATCCCCTGAAGAAAAAGGCCCAGCCGATCACGGATTTCGGCCCGGCGCTGCAGAAGTTCGCGGAGGACATGGTGGAGACCATGTTCGAGTTTGACGGCGTGGGGCTGGCGGCGCCGCAGGTGGGGGTGTCGAAGCGATTTCTGGTCTATTGCGAGCCCGAAGGCGAGCCGAACTGCCTCGTGAACCCCGAAATCGTGGAGATGGAGGGCCGGGAGTTTGGCGAGGAGGGCTGCCTCAGCCTGCCGCAGCTTTGGGCGAGCGTGCCCCGCGCCACGCGGGTGCGGGTAAAGGCCCAGGATTTGGACGGCAACCCGTTGGAACTGGAGGCGGAGGGCTTTCTGGCGCGGATTTTCCAGCATGAATGCGACCATCTGGACGGGATCGTGTTTCCCGACCGGCTGGACGTGTTTACGCGCGAGGCGGCGCTGAAGGAGTGGATGGACAGACGGGAGGCGGCCATCAGGGATGTCGGGAAGGTGGGGCATTCCGATGCTGATTAACTCCCCCGCAATGGACCGGCTGGTGGAGGCGTTCCGGCGGCTGCCCGGCGTGGGCCGGCGGACGGCGGAGCGCTACGCGATGCAGCTGATGGCCGCGCCCCCGGCGGTGGCCGGGGAGCTTTCCGAGGCCGTGGCGCGGGCGCGGGCCGCTGTGACGGAGTGTTCCGTCTGCCGCAACCTTACGGAGCAGGACCCCTGCGTGGTGTGCGCCGGCGACCGGCGCGACCGGAGCGTCATCTGCGTGGTGGAGCACCCCCCGGCGGCCCTGGCCATTGAGAAGGGCGGCGTCTACCGGGGGCTGTACCATGTCCTGCACGGGGTGCTGAACCCCCTGGACAATGTCGGTCCGGAGGAATTGAAGGTGGGGGCGCTGCTGCGGCGGCTGGAGGACGGCGGGGTCCGGGAGGTGATTCTGGCGACGAACACCACGGCGGAGGGGGAGGCCACGGCGCTCTACCTGTCGCGGCAGATCGCGGCGATGGGGGTCGAAGTGTCGCGCATCGCCCACGGCGTGCCCGTGGGCGGCGGCGTGGAGTACGCCGACGACGCCACGCTCACCCGCGCCCTGGAGGGGCGTCGCCCGGTCTGAGGCGGTCTTCCTAGCGATTCTCGGTCAGTTTTCGCAGGTGCGGCTCCAGACCCTTGATCTCGAAGTCGGCGATGATGGCCTCCTTCTCCTCCACCCACTTCGGCTCGCCCGTGATTTCCAGACCGTACCGCGTCTTGGCCTCGCCAATGGCGAAGGCCCATCCCATGCCGAGGACAAAGGCCAGCCCCCCCCCGCTCTCGGCGGTGGCGTCAATGCGGAGCTGGCCTTTGGCGCTGTCAAGGTCCACCAGGGAGAGGCCGATGCGCACATCGTGCGTTCCCGGCAGGAAGGGCATGAACTGCTGGCTGTTCTCGGCGAAAAGCTCGTCCCAGTTGCCGCCGTTGGCGTTGACCAGGGCGGAGGCGAAGGTGAGCAGGTCGCCGTTGCGGTTGTCCAGGATCAGTTCCAGATGATGCGTGCCCTCGGGGAGCAGGGGCTCGGTGGAGGTGGTCTGCTTCCAGTTCTCGGCGATGACGGCCTCGACGCTCTCCGGGATGGGCATGGTGGCGCGGAGCTGAAGATTGCCACGTGTGGGAAGTTCCAAGCCTTCCGGGGCGAAGGTGACGCCGGGAACCTCAGGCAGGGGGTTCTGCCTGGACATATTGACGAGCATGGGTCCGCCGCGCTTCTCATTGACGAAGACAGTGGCCTCGATCTTGCCCGTGGTCAGATTGGGGGTGGCCAGCAGGGCGACCTCATAGGGCAGGAAACTCGCCACCCACTTTCTCGGGTCCACCGTGACCGGTCCGGCGGAAAAGTCCGCCGGGAGCACGGGAAGCAGGGCATCCACCGCGGATGCGGGGTTCAAAATGACGGAGAGCCGGTTCTTCGGGGTCACCAGTGTGGTGTGCGAAATTTGCGGCGCGGCGAAGAACCCCGCCTGTTTGGCCGCCAGGACGGCGGCCCCGCCCGCAGCGAGGGCAAGCAGTACGCAGATCAGGACAACGATCAGGCAGCCTTTTTTCACGGGAAGCTCTCCAGTTTCCGGGGTCACCCGGGATGTGATCGGTAATGCTATCGGTTTGGGGGGGGCCGCCGCAACCCGCGCCGGGTTACCCGCCCAGCGCGCGCCGCAGTTTCGGTTCGAATCCTGTCAACTGCCAGGCCCCCCGGACGGAGAGGCCGTTTCGCTCCACACTGCCCGACAGGCTGAATCCATGGGCCTCGTTCAGCCAGAAGGCCACTTCATCCGCCGTCGTGCCGAGGGCCGCCGCCACGGCCTCCGCCCCGGCGGCGGAGGCGCAACCGGCCTCCACCCGGCATTCCAGCCGGTCGTCGCCGGCGAGGTCGGCGGTGAAGCCCCCCTCCTCCACCTCCGGTGCCAGGTCCAGCAGCGTCTGGCGCGTTCTTGACCCCGCCCAGGGGGCAATCAGTTCGGGAAACGCGCCCTGCAACTCGACCAGGGCCCCGTTGCGGTTGTTTATGGCGATTTCGATGAAATGGTTCCCGGAAACCGCCGGCGCGTCCACGGGGATGTAGCCGGGGTAGCGTTTCTGCGCCAGCTCCTTCGCGAAGGGCGGCACGGGCAGGGTGCCTTCGGACAGGAGGACGCCCCCCCCCTTCCGGGCCAGCCGCGATCCGGGGAACTGGACAGGCCGGAGGCTGTAAAAGAACCCCGCGTCCACCAGCCCCTCCAGCGACTCGCTGGTGGGATTCTCACGGAAGAGCAGGGTCACGGCGTAGGCGTCCGAAGCCCGCTGGTCGAAGAGAAAGGCCATCTCCAGGGGCATTTTGTGGATCCAGTCGAAGGAGAAGGCGCGGGCCTGCATGGACGAGAGTTTGGGAATGCCGGGGATGAAGCGGGTGGCGGTGTGGGCCAGACTGGAGACGTAGGCCTGCACCTTCGGCGGGTTCACCACGGCAATCACCGGCGTGTCCGCCTGGAGGTATTCCCGGTGGGCCACCGCCGCGCCCGGGCCGCGCAGGAAGAGCCACCACCCGGCCACCAGCGCGGCCAGCACGGCCGGCAGGACAAACAACAGGCTGCGGCGCTCCCGCGCCAGACGGCCGCGCAGGTTCCCAAACCATGAACCGCCTTTGCGCTTCTTCTTCACCGGCGGACCCCTCTCATGGCCGCGCACCGCGCGCGGGCTGGGGTGCATTCAAGCCCTTTTCGCCGGGAAATGTCAAATGGACGGGGGGGGGCAAGTGGACGTTGTGGACTTGGTGGACGGAGTGGACCATGCGAAAACAGGAAAGCGGCTGCCCGTAGCGCCGCATCCCGCCGGCCTTGTCTTGCGGTCTGCCCGATGGGCGGAGGGTTACAGGAAGATTCCCGCGACGAGGAGACCGCCGATGATAACGGTCATGGTGGCGACAACAACGGCGAGCACGGTGAGGGGCCAGATAAACATGACAAGCCGGTCGCCGTCCGTCTCGGACAGCGCGCCCCGTCTTAGGGCGCGCAGACTCAGGAGCAGGGGGACGCACAGCATCCCGGCGCAGGACACGGGAATAAGCGCGTCCCGCGCACCCAATATCCCCTGAATCCCGCCCGTGAAGAGGAAGAAGCCTGCCGGGAAAAGAAGCAGGAGTATCCCCGCGAGGGCGGCGGCGGCAACGAGCTTGAGTCCAAGCGATGAGAACTGGGCCTTTCCGGACTTCTCCCCGCTCACTTTAAGGACTCCTTTTGTGTGAAATAGGCGTGGAGGGAGCAGTTGCGGCAGGAGGGGTTGGCCTCGCACCAGTCGCGGTACATCTGGAGGAGCCCCTGCTGGCGGAGGAAGTTCAGGTGCGGGGCGTCTTCAGGGAAAATCCACGCGGTCATGCGGCGGAAGACCTGGTTGTCCGGTTCGGCGGGGAGGGCGCGGCAGAAGGCCAGGGCGCGCTCCTCCAGGGCTCGGTCGCGGGTGTCGCGGGCCTTGGCCACGGCGAGGGGCAGGAAGACGTTGCCGATGACGGACCGGACGCGTCCGGCACCGAGAAGCGCCGCGCTCCGGGCGAGGGATTTTCCGTGCCACGCGCAGTGGGTGGTCCAGAAGCCGAGGGCCGGGGAAAAGAGCGCCTCGAAGGTTCGGCGCCGCGCGAGGGGGGACTCCTCCCCCCGCCACAGGTCCTCCAGGGCGGCCAGGAGCCCGCGTTTGGCGGTGCGCGCCACGAGGCGGGCGGCGCCCGCGAGCCGGCGCTCGGGGGTGTTCGCGGGGCGCACGCCGACGCGGGGCCATTCGAGCGCCAAGTTGCGGAGTTCACGCAGGTGTTCCCCGCGCAGGGCCGCCAGCCGCCGGTGGTGCGCGGCGGCGGTGTCGTCCGCCCCGTCCGGCAGGGTTTCGGGGAGGAGCCCCGCATGGTGGAACAGGGCGGCCTCGGGCAGGAAAGGCTCCAGCAGGGCGAGCTGGCGGAGGCGGTCGTAGGGCAGCGACCGGGCCAGCAGGTGGAACGACGCCGCGTAGCGGGCGTAGCCGCAGGCCCGCAGCAGGGCCTCATACAGCGCCTGCTCCAGCCCCGCCGTGGCGGCGCGCTCCCGCATGCCGCGGGCCTTCTCCAGGATGCGCCACTCCCCCGCGAGGTCGAGGAAGGCGGTTACGGCGTCCCGCTGCTCCCGGGACAGCTCCCGCGCGCAGCGTCCGCAGGCCGACGGCTCCGGGAGGGCCTCCGCCTCGCGGGCCTGCTCCCAGCGGTGGAAGAGTTCGGCCGCCGGGGGCGCGGTCAGCGAGAGGGTGGCCAGGGTGCGCCCCTCCGGGGTGGCCGGGGGCCGCGCGGGGGGGCGCCCCGCGTCCCAGACCACATGGAGGATGACGTCGCGGTAACGTGGGTCGCGGTGGTGCCCATGGCCGCGCCAGCCTCCCGGGGCCTGGTGAATCTCCACATCACCGCCGTGGAGGACGCCGTTGAACTCCACCTGCGCGCCGAGGAAGTCCGGCCCCTCGGTCTTGTTGGCCCAGCCGGGGGCGATGACGCGGACGCGGTGTTTTTCAAGGGTCTGGAGCGCCTCACCCACGAGGGCGCCCTCCGCCCAGAAGCGCTGGAGGGCGGCCTCGGGGGGCGCGCCGGTCTCATGGACCCGGGCACACTTCCCCCGAATGCCGCCGTATTCCTCCGAGAAACACGTCCGCACGCCGTCCCCTCCTGTTCCGTTCCGCCCGCGGTCAGGCGAGCAGTTTTTCCTTCATGAACGCGAAGGTGGCCGCCGCGTCCTCAAAAATGTCGCCCGCCGTGTTGTCCTGCTCGTAGACATACCACTCGACGCCGGCCTCGCGGGTGGCGGCGAAGATTTCGTCCCACTTCATGGTGCCCTTGCCGACGGCGCAGAACTGCACGCCGCGCAGGCGTTTCTTCTCGGCGATGTCCTTGACGTGGATGACCGGGCAGCGGCCCTTCATCTTGCGGACATACTCGGCGGGGTTGACGCCCGCGACCTGCACCCAGGCGGTGTCAATCTCGGCGCAGAGGTTTTTGGGGTCCGTCTCGCCGTAGAGGATGTCCATCTTGGTGCGGTCGTCGCCCTCGAACTTCTGAAACTCCTGGTCGTGGTTGTGGTACGAGAGGCGCATGCCCTCGGCGCGCAGCTTTTCGCCGACGGCGTTCAGGCGGGCGGCGCCCTTCTTCCACGCGTCGAGGGAGTCGCGGCAGTCGCCCATCATGCCGCCGGGGGCCACGTCCTTGTTGCCCACGGTTTTCCAGAAGGCGACCTGGGCGGCGAAGTCCGTCTCGAAGGCCTCGATGCCGATGTGGGCGGACATGGCCTTCAGTCCGGCGGCGTCGAGGGCGGCGCGGATCTCCTCCGCCTTCAGGTCCGGCATGCCGCTCCACTGCACATACTCCCAGCCCATCTCGCGGCACCGCTTGAGCGTGCCGGGAAGGTCCTTTTTCGCGGGGTCGCGCATGGTGTAGAGCTGGAGGGCGATGTTGTGCGCCGGGGCGGGCGCCTGCGCCGCGCCAAAGCGGGCGGTGAGAGCGAATGCGCCGAGGGCGGCGAGGGTTTCGCGGCGGGTGAGTTTCAGGGATTCGTGCTTCGACATGGTGCGGACTCCTTGGGTTGGCGGCCGCCGTGCCGTCCACGGGCGGGCCGCGTTTCAAGTATGTTCCATTCCCGCAGCGGGAGGCAAGTCCCGGGGGGGGGGCTGATTGACTCATAAGACGTGGTTAGAGCCGAAACCCTGGCGAGAACGAGATGGCTTCAGGCGCTCCGCTTCTTCGCCATGACGTGGAAACGCGCGTCATGGCGAGTGAAGCGAAGCCATCCCTTGTCGGAACGCCTTCGCAACCATTTGTTATCCGGCGAACATCTGGACGCCGTTTCTCTTGAACTCTGCGGGCCAAACAGGTACCTTATCCCGCATGGCACGGGCACGCACGGCCCGTCCGCAACCTCGGGAGTCTGGAACATGAGCGCGAGAAACCTTTCTTTTCTGCTTCCCCTGCTGGCCCTGTCCGCCCCCGGCGCGATGGCGCAGGGCGTCGGCGGCCTGGACGGCCTGTATGTGCTGAAGGACGCGGAAACGCGGTCCATCAGCCCGGAGAACTTCACGGGAGAGAAGGGCAAGGGCGGCATGGCCACGCTGGAGGAGGGGACGGCGAAGAAGGCGGCGCGGGAATTGGGCCAGGGCTGGAAGGTGAACCCCTACGTCCACATCGAGCCGGGCCAGACCTTCACGCTCGGCGAGATTCAGGGGTCGGGCGTGATCAACCACATCTGGATGACGCCGGTGGGCGACTACCGGCTCATGATCCTGCGCTTCTACTGGGACGGCGAGGAGCAGCCGTCGGTGGAGGTGCCCGCGGGCGACTTCTTCACGGCGGGCTGGGGCATGGGCAACGAGCCGCGGGTGACGTCGCTGGCCATGTGCGTGAACCCGCGCAGCGGCCTGAATTCCTACTGGCAGATGCCCTTCCGCAAGTCGTGCAAGGTGACGATGGAGAACCTGGCCGAGAAGCGGGCGACGATCTACTACCAGATGGACTATTCCCTGGAGGCGGTGCCCGGGAACGCGGCGTACTTCCACGCCCAGTTCCGCCGGGTGAACCCCCTGCCGTACAAGGACGTCTACACCATCCTCGACGGCGTCAAGGGGGCGGGGATGTATGTCGGCACCTATCTGGCCCACGGCGCCAACAGTGAAGGCTGGTGGGGCGAGGGCGAGATCAAGTTCTATATGGACGGCGACACGGACTTCCCGACGATCTGCGGCACGGGTGAGGAGGACTACTTCTGCGGCTCCTACGGCTATAACGACCGCAAGGAGAACGGCGTGGACGTGTATGACAGCTTCAGCAGTCCGTACACGGGGTTTCACCACATTCCGTACAAGGGCGAGCAGCGGCGTTTCGGCCAGTACCGCTGGCACATCACGGACCCCATCCGCTTCAAGAGCGACCTGCGCGTGACCATCCAGTCCCTCGGCTGGCAGAGCGAGGGGCGCTACCTGCCCCTGCAGGACGACCAGGCGTCGGTGGCTTACTGGTACCAGACGGAGCCGCACGCCCCCTTCCCCGCCCTGCCGGAGAAGGACAAGCTGGTGATCAAGGACTGAGGACGCCCCGGCGGGCGCGCACATTGGGAGAGGCGAATGGACAAGCGGAAGGTGCTCGTTTATCTGGTTGTTCCGGCGGCGGTGAGTCTGGCCCTGACGGTCCTGTACTTCTCCGGGAACATTGTGCTTCAGCGGCTGGTCTGCCCGAAACTGCCGCCGCTGTCGCCCGACGCGTGGCGGGAGTTCGGGCTGCTGGAGGGCCTGCAGAACCTGGTGCTGCTGGCGCTCGCGGGCGTGGCCTGCGCCGGGGCGCTGCGCAAGAAGCACGCCCTGGAGCGCGTGGCCTGGGCGGGGCTCGCCGCGTGCGCCCTGTTCGTTCTCGCGGAGGAGATTGACTACGGCACCCATGTGCGGGCGTATTTCTTCGACGGGAACGAGTTCCACTGGTTCCAGCCCATGCGCGAATGGCCGCCCGAACTGGTTGCGAAGATTGATCTCGAGTCGCAGCCGGTCAACATCCACAACCAGCCCGGGGTGAACAAGGCGTTCAAGAAGGCGGGCGACCTGCTGATCGGCGGGGTGTTTGTGCTGCTGCCGCTGCTGGCGATGCGGTTCCGCAACAAGTGGCTCCAGTACGCCGCGCCGGACAGGTACGCCATCCTGACGGTGATCGCCATTGTGCTCCTGCGGTCGCTCACCCACGCCCTCGGCAGCTGGGAGGAGTCCCAGGTGGGCACCCTGCGCGACCTGATGGAGGCGTTCCACGCGGGCCAGGCCGGGGACCACGCGGCGGCGCTGGCGACGGGCCGCGAGCCGGGCGCCATCAGCAGCAACCTGTCCGAGTTCCGTGAGCTGAACTTCTACTACCTGCTGCTGGTGTACTGCGCGGGGCTGGTGTTCTGCCGCCGCTCCCCCCTGGAGCCGGAGGACGTGTCCGGGGAGCCTTCTTCGGAGGCATGACCGGAATCCGCCGCCCAGCCGTCATTCCCGCGCACGCGGGAATCCATGTTGTGTCAGCAGGCTGCGCCACGCGCCGAAGGCATGGACCCCCGCGTTCGCGGGGGTGACGGGTGGGGCGGACGCTTGAGGGCTTTGGCAGGTCGTGGCATCGGGTTGGCCGTATTCAGACACGCTCTGAACGGTGGTACAGATAGACCGCCGCCAGCGCGGCGGCGGTCAGAAAATGCCACAGGACATGGCCCTGCAGCCAGGTGTCCGGCCCCGTGAAGCGGCGGTCTATGTCAAGCTGCCGGAACAGGTACGCCAGCACGAGGCAGACCGCCGCGGCGGCCATCCACCGGAACTGCATGGCCCCCCCCATGTGGAGAAGACGGTCCGCTACGGCCAGCACGGTGACCGTGAGGATCAGCGCGGGCAGCACCGTTCCCGAGGACATGGACCACTTGTACACGTAGAGCAGGGCGCAGGCGACAACGGCGGCGGCGACCCAGAGCGGCCACGCGGGCAGGAAGCGGTCCAGGTGCAGGGCGATGAGCACGACGACGGGGGAGTACATGGCGGCCACGTCGAGCTGCTGTCCCCAGTGGGTCAGGGAGGCGTGGAAGAGGCCGCTGCCGAAGCCCAGATAGCAGCAGGCGACGCCGTAGAGGATGCCCAGGGCGGGCCGCCGCCGCAGGTGCCCCTCCCCTGCCCGGTCCTTCCGGCGCAGGTCATTCACGCCGAGGACGACGGCGTAGAGCCCGACCAGCACATAGGCCAGGTTGGACCAGGTGTTGGCGCGGGTGCGGTAGACGCTTTCCACGTACAGCCGCTCGCCGTAGGCCTGCTTGCGGAGCTCGTTGCTCTCGCGCCAGCCCTCCCACACGTTGACGTCCCCGTAGGCGAGGAAGACCGCGACCACCGCGAGGGTGGCGGCGGCGAAGAGGCCCAGCGCCCAGCAGTGAACGGGAAAGGGCGTCCGCCACGGGCGGTCGGGGTTTTCCGGCATGGGTTATTTTCCCGTGTCGAGGGCGTTCACGCGCGCGCAGGCGTCCTTGAGGAAGCCGGCCAACTCCTCCAGCCCCTGGGTGTGCTTCGTGTCCAGCCAGACGTCCACCATCTCCTTCGCCATCCACGGGGCCACGATCATGGCCCCCAGGGTGATGACGTTGGCGTCGTTGATGGCGCGGGCCATCTTCGCGGAGAAGACCGACTCCACGCAGACCGCGCTCACGCCCTTGAACTTGTTGGCGACGATGCACATGCCCGCGCCGGTGCCGCAGAAGAGGACGGCCCGCTCCGCCTTTCCCTCCTGGAGCAGTTTGGCGGCGAGGGGCGCGGCGTCGTAATAGGGCATGTCCCTGCCCTTGACGGCCCCCACGTCCGCCACCGTGAAGCCCCGCTTCTCCAGGTGCTCCTTGACGGCGTCCTTGAGGTCCACGGCGAAGGGGTCGGCGGCTAAGACGATGTTCATGGTGCGCTCCTCGCTGGCGTTGGCGTTCCGGGGAAGGCCCGCCACCACGGCGGCGGCTCCGAGTCCGGTTTGCAGGAAGGTTCGGCGTTTCATGGAAAAGACTCCCGGGTAAAGTCACCCGGGCCAGTGTAGACAAGAAGCTGCTCCGCCCGCAAGCATTCCGGCAAGAGATCGCCGCGTCGGCCGCGGGGCGGCCTCCTGCTAAGAAAGTACTTCTCCGGAGTTTTCCACAATGAGCTGGCAACCCATTCTTGTGGCTTGTCTTGCGAGATTTTTGAGCAACCGCTCCTGGTACTGCCGTTCGTATTCCTCCTGTCC
>JAAYBR010000129.1 GCA_012730045.1 Candidatus Hydrogenedentota bacterium
ACGCTGAAAGCGTTGCCGAATATAGCCCAGGCCAGGCCGCCGCCCGAAGGGCCAGGCCTGCCCTGGGTTGCCCGCGCAGAACCATCATGCCCCAACGGGGCAGCCGAAATTGCGGCGGGGGGACCGGGCCGGCCTTGGGAAACGCGCGGTCCCAGTCGCTTTTCGTGTGCCCCCGCGCGGGCAAGCCCACGCGAAGAAAGGCGGCAGCAAGCTGCCGCACTCCAAGGCGCTGCGCGCTGTGCGGGCCCGGGGCTTCGGAGATGGGCGGCGGCCTCCGGGGTGTGGCCGGTGGGGATGGAATCGCCGACGAGCGGGGCGCGCGTTTGCGCGGAGAGCGTCGCGAAAAGGGGGGGAGTGCGCAGCCGCGCCCCGCTGCCGCATGGACAAATGGCCGGGACGCACCGCCGGGAGAAAATAAACCGCAACACAGGACAACTTTCGCGCCGGGGCGTCTTTCGCGGACGCCCCGGCGCACCGTTTCAGTCCTTCAGCGCCTCCACGAGCACGGGGTCGGGCCGTCCGCCGCGCCTGGGGATTTCCGCCGCCGCGGCGCGGGCGGCGTCGCGCTGCCCCGCGCGCAGCAGCACCACCGCCAGATCGTGCCAGGCGTCGAGACGGCCGGGGGCCAGCTCGGTGACGCGCCGGTAATGCGCGACGGCCTGCGCGGGCATGTCCTCCTGGGCGTAGTAGGCCCCCATGATGAATATCTTGTCCACGTCCCGGAAATTCACCGGCGGGGCGGCGGGCCACAGGCCCTGGTCATACGGCTTTGGGTCGTCGGGCCGGTTCTTCTTGTAGATGCGGTACTGCACATCCATGCTGGTTTCTATCCATCGGATGCGCTGCGCCTTTTCCGGGTCCGCCAGAAACGCCGCCACCGGGTGGTAGTTGATTCTGAGCCACGTTGGCATCTGGAACGAATACAGCACCTCGGCGTCCCGCAGGAACAGGTATTCCGGCTTCAGCTCCCGCAGCATGTTCTCCAGCGAGCGCCGCGCCTGCGGCGTCTTCCGGCTCCAGTCCACCACGGCGCGGCTGTCGAGACCCGGCCAGTCGTAGACGTTGCCCCGCGAGTAATACCCCATGTAGCCCAGGGGCTCGCCGCCCACCGCCTCGTCCGGCTGCATCCGGTCGCGCAGGTATTCCCCGGCCGCGCGCCGCACGGGGTTCTCAATGTCCCGCTGGATCTGCCGCTCCGTGAGAAAGGTGAGCGGGAGCACGGCCGCGAACAACCCCACCCACGCCGCCGCCACCGCCGTCTGTGTCCGCACGCGCCAGGGCGCGGCCAGACGCGACAGGGCGGCGTCCAGCCCCGCCGCCGCCAGCAGCGCCAGCGCGGCAAGATAGGGCATCTTGTACCAGGAGAAGGTGATCGGGACGAGGTAGACGTAGTAGAACGTGTACACCGCCGCGAATCCGGCCACGGGCCACAGAACGCGCCGGCGGCGGGTGGCGCAGAGCGCCGCCCCCGCGAGGGCAAAGGCGCCCATGACCAGCCCCACAGGACTCGCCTTGCCGAACGAGAAGAAGGCGTGGAACGACCCGCCGTGGCCGCAGAACGTGGGCCCCAGCATGATCAGCAGCTGCTCGCCCAGCACGGTCCAAGTCTGTTTCACGATGCCCGCCGCGCCCATCGCCCCCGGTGCGTCGTACCATTTCACATAGCCCAGGCCCTTCGCGAGGATCGTGTGGGGCACCGGCGACCCGTAATAGAGCGTGGTGAACGCGATCCAGGGCAGGTACAGCGCCAGCGCGACGGGGATGACCACGGTGAACA
Source organism: Candidatus Hydrogenedentota bacterium (assembly GCA_012730045.1). Taxonomy (NCBI): domain Bacteria; kingdom Pseudomonadati; phylum Candidatus Hydrogenedentota; species Candidatus Hydrogenedentota bacterium. The sequence goes on from JAAYBR010000129.1 coordinate 1,778, forward strand.
GCCGTTTCCGGTCGTGGAGGAGGCCGCAGACCCCCGGGATGATGGTCCAGAACGCGAAATCGGGCCGCGCCAGCATGCACAGCCCCAGGCTGATCCCCAGCGGCAGGGGCTTCCACGCGACGGTGTAGTAGAACGACATGACCAGGATCAGCGTGGCGATCTGGGTCTCCATGCCCGCCATGCCGAAGAGAATCTGGTGGTGCTCCACCGCCAGAAACCCCGCCACCATCAGGGTCAGGGGTGTGGACAGGCGCACCGCCGGGTGGATGCCCAGTGCGACGGCGTACACCACCGTCAGCGCCGCGGCGGGGATGGAGACCAGCTTGATGAACTCCAGGCCCAGCCCGATCCGGATCATGTCCGCCACCAGCGGCACCAGCACGCTGAGCGGGCTCGTGAACCCGTGGAGCGGTGGCTCGCCCGGCCGCACATGGGTCAGCCCCAGCCCCGCCGCGAAATTCTCCGAATGCAGGCAGGTGATCAGGGAGTCTTCCCAGTACCGGTTCGTGACTGCCCAGAACACGATCCGCAGGAGCATTGCCAGCGCCGCCAGCGCCAGCCCGGCCCGGACAGCAGCCCGGTTCTCCGGCGCGTCAAAGCCGTCCAGCGAAAGCCCCCGGCCCAGAAGATGTGCAAAGCGATCCATAAGCGTCCCGCCATGTCCCAGTTTCCCGGCCATGATGCACACACGGCGCGCATCCCTGCAAGGTTTGACCCCCGTGTTGCAGGGAAGAAGGTGTCCGCAGATCGCGCAGATGGGGAGGGCGGGACGCGGTTGGGCGGGTAGGGGCGGATCATCATCCCCCCTCTTCGGGGCCGGAGGGCGCGGGCGGACCGGTTGACTTTTCCTGCATACTGTGATAGTCTGCCCTTGGAAAGGTCGGGCTGCGGACGGAGTGTCCGTGATCCCGGCACAAGTGGGGACATTGCGGTGGGCACGACAATGAACACGAACGCCCTGCGGCGGGAGGTGTCGGGTCAGGGCGGGTTTCGTTTTGACAATGTGTCGGTCCATGCGCGGTTGCTGGATGCGGCGAAGAGCACGACCTATGCCTACAACACGTCGAACCAGCTCACGTCGAGCGTGACGAACAGCGTCACCACCACCTACACCTATGACGCCTGGGGGCGGCTGGCCACGCGGGGGCAGGGGAGTTATGCCGCGTCGTATGCCTACCGCTACGGCGGGCGGTCGTTTATCCGTCTCGTTCCCAAGTTGCACTTGGGAATGCCCCTGGGGGCAAAGCTGCGCTTTGCGTTCCCACCCCCTTCCCCGGCCCGTGCCCCGCGCCGCAGCAATCGCGAAGCAGAGCTTCGCGGACAAGCCCATTCCCAAGTACAACTTGGGAACGAGGGCAAAGACTGCTATGAACACTGCGCGGACGATTATTTAGAAGCATTGGCGAGATGTCGTAGAAACAAATGGTGTATTGCAAGGGCGTACGCCACCCTAAGGTTCTGTTACATACGCTGTCTTATAGGGATGTAGAAAAAATGAAGAAAAGAATATTGGTAACAACAACGCTTCTCTTGCTTGCCTATGGTTGCACCCAAACCTTTAGTCCAGAAGAGGAGAAGCAAATGCAAGTAGTGAAAAGTCTTGGGCGTCATTTGCAGTGCATTCCTCCTAGAACTAGGACAAGCTACTCCGTTGAACCCATGTCTGACGGATATGCCGTATTGGTTGAGCCTGAGGTAACCTCCGGCACTCCCATTGTGTATGCTTATTGGGTCAAGGGGGAGGAGGTTTATACAGTAAATGAAGAAGCCGCCAAGTGCTCTCCCGGATTGCCTGTGGCACCCAAAGAAATTACTTATGAGTCCGTATACAAAACCATTCAAGAGGCAAAGGAGCATTGGTGAAGAAAGCTGGCTGGGACACCATCGCCGAGTACACGGACAATGACACGGACTGGGCCGTGGAGGGGTTCTCCAAGTTCAACGTGATGACGGACTTCATGCACCCCCTGGCCGAGGCGACGGTCGCCTCCGGGCAGCCGCCCGCCAACGCCGCCTACAGCTATCTGGCCCTCGACCACCTCTCCAGCACGCGCGGCGTCTTCAGCCAGACCAAGACCCAGACCGGCACGATGGAGTTCCTGCCCTACGGCGCCCGCCACACCGCCACCGGCACGCTGCCCCACCACCAGTTCACCGCCAAACCCTACGACACCGGCACGGGGCTCTATACCTTCCCCTTCCGCCACTACTCCCCCGCCATGGCCCGGTGGACCGGCCCGACCCCGCAGGGCTCGTGGATGGGCCGAGTGTGTATGGGTATAGTCGCTCATGCCCCGTCAACAACACAGACCCATTGGGGCTGTATAGCCTCCTGGGCGATCCCTGCGCGTGTCCGCAATCCTGCGGAGAAAAATATTCGTGTTGTGTAGATCGTGAAATGAATAAATAGAATAAATAGGGACAGTCACCGTTTAGTTTGACTCCCTGGGCTACGCGCTGAACGTGGAGAGCGAGCCCACGTGGCGCAACCCGGCGGACGGTCCGCAGATTACGCAGATTTGCGCAGAGGGGGGATGGGGGGTGGTTGGGCGGGTAGGGGCGGATCATCCTCCGCCCGCTTCGGGGCTGCGAGGGCTGCGGGCCCTGATCGCCGGATAAGAAACGGTCGCGGACGTGTTCGAGGCAGGGCACGCCTTGTGGGTTCGCGCTGACAGCATCGGCGCCGTCGAAGGCGCTCACTCACCCATGAGATGCGGAGAGATTTGGGGCTTTCCGACAAGAGGTTGCCGCGTCGGCCGGGGCGGCCTCCTCGCAATGACCGTGGAAATGCGCGTCATTGCGAAGGCGCACAGCGCCTGAAGCAACCTCGTTCTCGCCTCGGCTTCGGTTTTCACAATATCTTATCCGGCGAACAGGCGTGCCCGGTGCGGGTGCGGGGGGCGGGGGGGACGTGGTATGCTGGACCGATAGCGGCGGCGTTGGCCCCGGAAGAGAAGGAGATTCCCGATGCGTCATTTGGTGCTTTTTTCGATGTCTGCGGTGCTGGCGGCGGGGGGGGCGGCGGCGGCGGACCTGCGGGTGGGCATGATTGGGCTGGACACGTCGCACGTGATCGCGTTCACCCAGTTGCTGAACGACCCGGACAACCCGAAGCACATCCCGGGGGCGAAGGTGGTGGCGGCGTTCAAGGGGGGCAGCGCGGACATCGAGTCGAGCGCGTCGCGCGTGGACGGCTACGCGAAGGAGCTTCAGGAGAAGTGGGGCGTCAAGATTTTCGACACCATCGAGGAGATGTGCGCCCAGGTGGACGTGGTGATGCTGGAGAGCGTGGACGGGCGGCCGCATCTGGAGCAGGTCCGGCCCGTGTTCGCCGCGAAGAAGCCGGTGTTCATTGACAAGCCCGTGGCCGGGTCCCTCAAGGACGCCGTGGAAATCTTCCGGCTGGCGAAGGAGTCGGGCGTGCCCTGCTTCACCGCGTCGTCCTACCGCTTCTACCAGTCGCTGAAGGACGCCATGAAGGCGGACATCGGCCCGGTGAAGAGCTGCATCTCCATCGGGCCGTGCCATTTGGAAGAGCACCACCCCGACCTGTTCTGGTACGGGGTGCACGCCACCGAGGCGCTGTTCACCGTCATGGGCGCGGGCTGCGTCTCCGTGACGCGGACCACGTCGGCGGACACGGAGGTGGTCACGGGCCTGTGGGCCGACGGCCGGGTCGGCGTGCTCTACGGCATCCGCACCAGCGGCACGCCGCACAAGGTGGTCATCTTCGGCGAGAAGGGCGTCAGTGAGCAGGAGAACAGCGGCGACTACGCCAACCTCGTCGTCGAGGTTGTGAAGTTCTTCCAGACCGGTGTCGCCCCCGTCTCCCCGGAGGAGACGCTGAACCTGTTCGCGTTCATGGAGGCGGCGGACGAGAGCAAGCGCCGGGGCGGCGCTGTGGTGTCCATTGAAGAGGTGATGGCCGCCGCGGGGAAATGACCCCGGCGGCGGATCCAAGGGAGCGGTGCGATGAGGCCGACGGTCTGTCTTGTCCCGCTGTTGTCGGCGGTTTTTTTGGCCCTCGCCGGGTGCGGGGCGCTGTTTCCCCCGGCGTCGGTGACGGACCTGGCGGCGGACACGGGCCCGGGGCGGGTGACGCTGACGTGGACCAATCCCGGGGACCGCGACCTGGCGGGCATCCGCGTGATGCGGCGGCCCGACGCCTATCCGGTGTCGCCGGAGGACGGGACGCTGGTGTATGACGGTCTGGGAACCGCGGCGACGGAGACGGGGCTTGTCCCCGGCTCCAGGCTTTTCTACGCCGTGTTTTCTTATGACAAACATGGAAACCACGCGCCGGCCGCCGGGGTGACGGTCACGGTGCCGGGGGCATAGCGACAGAGGAGAGCAGCCGTGCGAAAGATGACACGCCGCGGGTTCATCGCGGCAGGGACCGCCGGTGTGATGGGGGGCGCCTGGCTTGCGGCCGGCCAGCACGCGGCGACGCCGGGTCCGCTGACCATCGCGGTGATCAACGACCTGCACATCACCACGCCGGAGTCCGCCGCCTATCCCGGCGCGGCCATGGAGGCCATCAACCGGGACGCCCGGGTGGGGCTGACCGTGGTTGCGGGGGACCTGGTGGGGCTGGCCTGCAAGTCCCAGATGGAATGCGCGGCCGCCTGCGTGGGCCGGCTTGCAAAACCCTTCCTGGCCCTTCCGGGAAACCATGACGTGCTGCCGATCCCCACGCGGACGCTGGTCGAGTTCAACCGCTTCTTTGGCGAGCAGCACTGGATGCGCGACCTGGGCGCGTGGACCCTGCTGGGCTTCAACTCCTGCGAGGGGATGGAGAGCGACGTGACGGTGCCCGCCAAAGAGCTGGACTGGCTGCGCGCGCGGATCGCGGAGACGGACCCCGCCCGGCCCGTCGCGCTCTTCTGCCACCACCCGCTCAACCCGAACACCAAGGCCTACCGCATCGGGAACGCCGAGGAGATTCTGGCCCTCTTCTCCGGGCGCCGGCTCCGGGTGGCCGTGGCCGGCCACTGGCACGGGAACCAGGAAGAGGAGCGCGACGGCGTCCTCTTCGCCACCACCGCCTGCTGCTCCATGACCCGCGACAACTTCGACGGCACGAAGCCCGAGGGGTACCGGCTGCTCCATCTGGCAGATGACGGCGGGGTGACGACGGAGTTTGTGGAGGTTTCCCCGCCTACCAGCCCCCAATGAGCCCCAGCACGGCGCCCACCACCACGGGAATGTAGAGGTTGTCGTCCGGGTAGACGCGGCGCAGCCAGCCCGTGACGGCGGGGTGCGGCGCGGGCATCCGGCGCAGGCGCGCGATCGCCCATGCCGCCAGCCGCAGCAGGTCGCTCTCCGCCCACGCCCCCGCCAGCGCCGCCGCCGCCAGCGTCCAGGGCGCGAAGGGTTTTCCCATTGCCGCCCCCGTGGCGGCCAGCACCGCCATGGCGCACACGAGAAACGCCGCCAAACCTACCTTCCGCATTCCTCTGGGAAACCGTCCGCGGACCATGTGCCGGGCGAGCGAGGCCGCCGGGTCCGCCAGCGCGGTGACGGCCAGTGCCCCGGTCACTGCGGCGGACCCCAGGAGGCCAAAACGGTAGCCTGTGGCCAGCAGGGCCGTGGCCAGCATGAGCCACGTCGAGGCGTTCACATGCGCGCGCTCCTCGCCGCGCAGCACCCACCGCACGAAGGGCAGCCGCTCGATGGCCTCCTCCTCCTTCGGCGACCGGAACCGCGCCGCCTCCATGAGAAACGCCGCCACCGTTTCCACCCACGCCACCCCCATCAGCAGGTCCGGTCCCGCCACCGGCTCCCGCACCCCCTTCAGCAGGTGGAACAGGAAGACAATCAGGGCGCATCCGATGACATGCCAGCCCTTTCGCCAGGGGTTAAAGGCATGGGCGGGGCTTGGGGGTGCCGCCCTGTCTTCCGCCCCTTCCATGCGCTTCCCCTACTCCTGGGGCTTCTGGTGCTGCCGCAGCTTCTTGCGCACCTCGTCCAGCTTGGGGTCGAGACGCAGGGCGCGCCGCCACTCTGCGACGGCGCGGGCGGTGTCGCCGAGGCACAGGTGGATGTCGCCCAGATGGTCGCGCAGCACCGCGTCGTCGGTGTTCATGCCGTATACCGCGCGCTGGACATGGTCCAGCGCCTCCTTGCAGCGCCCCTGGCGGTAATAGACCCAGCCCAGGCTGTCGAGGTAGAAGGGGTTGTCGGGCTCCAGTTTCAGCGCCCGGTTCAGCAGCGCCTCCGCCTCCTTCAGGTTCACGCCGCGCTCGGCGTAGAAATAGCCGAGATAATTCAGCACCTCGGCGTTGTCGGGGTCCAGTTCCAGGAAGGCCTTCAGGTTGCGCTCCGTCTCCACATCATTCTTCATCTGCTCATGGCAGGTGGCCAGATGGTAGCGCGACCAGCGGTCTGCGGGGTCCGCCGCGGCCAGTTCGCCGAAGACCGCCGCCGCCTCCGACCAGCGCTCCAGCACCTCCAGCACCCGGCCGCGGATGCCGCGCAGCACGCGGGACCCCCGGACCGCCGGATTGTCCGAGTCGAGGGCGGCAAAGAGCTGCGTGCCGGCCTCCGAGAATCCAAACAGGCGGAGCATGTCCGCCAGCGTGGTGGCGGTCTCCTGCTCCAGGTCGCCCTCCATGGCGTCGAGCGCGGCGATTTCCCCCGCCGGATCGCCGCCCTCCGCGAGGAGGCAGAGCACGCGCAGCATGCCCGCCAGCAGCGGCGCGCCGCTCTCGGGGGCCGTCTCGTTCGCCGCGCCGCACTCGCCGGTGCGGAACAGGAGCCAGGCGGCCTGGAAATGGTGCTTGGGCGCGGCGTCCTTGCCCCTGAGGATCAGGCGCATGCAGGCCAGGGCGTCCGGCGTGTTTCCCGCGCGCTCAAAGGCGCCGGCGAGGGACTCCAGCGCCGCAACGTCGCCCGGCCGCAGGTCCAGGTAGTGCTTGAGGCGGGCGACGGCCTCGTCATGCTGCCCCGCGTCCAGCAGCAGCACGCCCAGGAGCAGGTGGGCCTGCACCACGCGCGGCTCCAGCTCGATGACTTTCCGGTAGGCCGCCAGGGCCCCGTCCCGGTCGTTGATCTGGGCGAGCGTCCCCGCGAGCTGGTAATACAGCGCGGCGGATTCCGGGTTCCGGGCGATCAGGCGCTCATAGATGTCCACCGCCGCCACCATGTCGTTGCGCTGCTCCTGCACCTCGACCAGGGCGCCGTAGCCCAGCAGGTCGTCGGGCCGCAGCTCGATTGCCTTGTTGAAACAGGTGATGGCCTCGTCAAACTGCTGCAGCGCGTGGTGGCTCTCCCCCCGGATCAGCCACAGGTCCGCGTTGTCCGGCTCCAGTTCCGCGGCGCGCCGGCTGACCTTCAGCGCGCTCTCCAGGTCGCCCTGCCGCCGGTGCGCCCGCAGCAGGCCCAGCAGCGGCGTGACCGCCTCCGGGTCCAGCGCCGACACCTCGTTCAGCGAGTCCATCGCGAGGTCCAGCCGCCCGCGGCGTTCCTGCACAACGGCGGCGATGTAATGGGCGTAGGCGCGCGCCTGCGGGGTGGCGTCGGCGGCGACGGTCCAGGAGTCCTGGGGGAACAGGTCAATCCCCCCCAGCACGGCGCATCCGGCGGCCAGGGCGGACAACAGCAGCGAGCTCATTTTCATCCATCTACCCATCAAAAACGCTTTCACTCTTCCGGGGGGAGGGGCCACAGGCCCCCTTCCGGCGCGCCGCCCACGGGCGCGAAACTGCGGCGGTGCTCGGGGCAGGGGCCGTGGCGGCGCAGCGCGGCCAGATGGTCCGCCGTGCCGTAGCCCTTGTGCCGGCCAAACCCGTACTGCGGGTACCGCGCGTCCAGCACCGCCATGCGGCGGTCCCGTGTCACCTTGGCAATGATACTCGCGGCGGCGATGGAAAGCGAACGCTGGTCCCCCTTGACCAGCCGCAGCACGGGCTGGACCACGCCCGGCAGCGCAAACCCGTCCACCAGCAGAAAGTCCGGCGGGGGCGACAAACCGGCCACCGCGCGCGCCATGGCGGCGTAGTTCGCCGGCTGCAGCCCGATCCGGTCCAGCTCCCCCGCCTCCACCACCCCGACCCCGATGGCGTGCGGGCCGCCCATCAGCGTTTCATACAGCTCCTCCCGGCGGGCCTCTGTCAGTTTCTTGGAGTCGTTCAGCCCCGGCACGGGAAACGCAAGCACCACCGCCGCCGCCGCCAGCGGCCCCGCCAGCGGGCCGCGCCCCGCCTCGTCCACGCCGGCCACCCGGAGGAAGCCGTTCTCCGCCGCCTGCCGCTCAAAGGCAAGCATGGCGTGAAGGCGGAGCGTCTCCCGCTCCGCCGCCGTGTCCGGTGCTGTTTCGCGTCTTTTGGGCATGGCAAGACTTTACCCGGTTTTCACGGGGGAGGCAAGCCGCTCCCTCAGGGGCAATCGTACCAAAATCCGCCCACCCTTCCTGACAAGGAGTTCCTTCGTTCCCTGTTCCTTGCCCTCTTCAACGCTGAAAGCGTTGCCGAATATAGCCCCGGGCAGGCCGCCGCCCGAAGGGCCAGGCCTGCCCTGGGTTGCCCGGACGGAAAGAATCAGGGCAGCCGAAACGGGGACGGGCACCCAAAGACAAGGCCGGCGGGACGCCAGCGGTACGAAGAAGACCTGCGGGGCAGTTCCGTACCGCAGGCGTCCCGCCTGCCTTGTCTTCTTCCCGGCGCGCAA
>JAAYBR010000130.1 GCA_012730045.1 Candidatus Hydrogenedentota bacterium
ACGCTGAAAGCGTTGCCGAATATAGCCCAGGCCAGGCCGCCGCCCGAAGGGCCAGGCCTGCCCTGGGTTGCCCGCGCAGAACCATCATGCCCCAACGGGGCAGCCGAAATTGCGGCGGGGGGACCGGACCGGCCTTGGGGAAACACGCGGTCCCAGTCGTTTTTCGTGTGCCTCCGCGCGGGCAAGCCCACGCGAAGAAAGGCGGCAGCAAGCTGCCGCACTCCAAGGCGCTGTGCGGACCCGGGGCTTCGGAGATGGGCGGCGGCCTGCTTGGACCATAGGCGGATGTCCCGTTGGGACAATAAACACCAAATCACCGACCCGGGGAGCGTTCATGCCGGTCGCAGGCGTTTCTCGAGGGGCCTTTTAGTGCGATTGCCCCTGGGGGGTTGCACGGGGGGTGGGGGCTCCGGTACGCTGTCTTCCGAAACGCGCCGGAAGGCGTTATTGGAGCATGATGCGCCGTCTATTTCGATATTCCGCCTCCCTGCTGGCGGGGGTGTGCCTCGCCGGATGCGGCGGGACGCCGGAGCCCCTGCTTCCGGACCTGCCGAAACCGGGCACGATGATCACGCTGTCCGTACAGCCGTTGGCCCCGGCGCCGCCGGTGGAGACGGCCGCACCCAACCTGCTGAAGGACGGCGATTTCCAGGCGTGGTGGGCGGGCGCGCCGGCGCCGAAGGCCCTGACCGCGCCGGATGCGGCGTTTTCGAAGCTGGAGCGCGTGCAGGCGGGCGTGAAACAGGTGTGGGATGCGTCGGACACGTATGAGGACTTGGCGGTGCGCGCGCGGGCGCGGATCGAGAGCCTGCCTCCGGGGGAATATGAGATCGAGCTGACGGCCACCGGGCCGGCGGCGGCGACGGTGTCGGTGGGCCTGTGGCTGGACGACCCGTCGGGGGCGGTGGAACTGGACGACGACTTCATCCAGATTCCCCCGGCACCGGGCCTGGTCAAGCGCTACACGAAGCGCGTCACCCTGGGCGCGCCGGGGTCGCTCCTGCTCACCGCGCACGCGGGCCTGGGCCTCGTGCGGGGGGCGGAGATCACCTGGGGCGGCTGGCGCGTGTCGCCGGTGGGGGGAAACCAGCCATGAAGCGTCTCGCCCCGGTCTGCATCCTCCTGCTGGCGGCCCTTGCGGGGGCGCAGGAGAAGGACGCCGCGGCCGCGCCGGAGCCCGGCACGGTGAAGGTCATCCAGGACATGGAGTTTGTGTGGGTGCCCGCGGGCGCCTTCACCCCCGGACTGGAGGGGGGCGGCGTGGCGGTGAAGGACGCGCTCGGGGGGCGCGAGGAGTGGTTTAACGACGAGGCGCCGCGCCCGGAGGTGACCTTCGAGAGGGGCTTCTGGATGTCGCGCACGGAGGTCACGCGCACCCAGTGGCGGCGGATCATGAACTCCGAGCCCTGGCTGGACACGGGGGCCGGCGGCGGGCAGGAGGTGCCCGCCACGGGCGTCACCTGGCAGGACGCGGCCACGTTCGCGAAGACCCTGGGCAAGAACGCCGAGGGGGTGTTCCGCCTGCCCACGGAAAATGAGTGGGAGTACGCCTGCCGCGCCGGGACTGCGGGCCTGTTCCCCTTCGAGGGGACGGACGCGAACGTCCTCGCCGCCCACGCCTGGTTCCGGGGCAACACGCCGGACGGCCTTATCCAGGATGTCGGGCAGAAGACGCCCAACGCCTGGGGGCTGCTGGACATGCTGGGGAACGCCTGGGAATGGTGCGCCGACGAGCGGGTCTCCGCCGGCAAGGGCGGCGGCGAGCCCGCCCGAGCCCTCCGGGGCGGCGCGGCCAACCAGACGGCGCTCCTGACGCGGCCCACGGCCCGCGCGGCCCTGCCGGCCGACCAGCGGGGCCCCCGCGTCGGCTTCCGGATCGTCTGCGCACCCGCGGACGCGGCGGAGTAGGACGCCCCCTACTGTTTCGACACGCTGACGGACAGCGTGGACTTCTCCCCGTCCTTGGACACCATGACCGAGAGGGCGCGGTCATCCTTCTCGCACATGAGGGTCTGCATGTCCCCGGCGTTCATGGACATGGTCTCCTTCCAGCCCTGCGCCGCGGTCTTCTCCTTGTAGAAGGCCATCACCGTGTCCGGCGCGGCGGCAATGCCGCCCGTGACGTTGAACATGCCGGAGGCGGTGTCCGACATGGCCTGCTGCACCGCCAGCCCGTCATAGAGCGGCACGTCCTTCGGGAAGTCCGCCGGAATCTTGGTGCCCTCGCCGCTCTGGATGGCGACGGTGCCGCCCTCCCCGGTGGTCTGGGTCATGGAGAAGGACTGCGAATCCCCCTCGCCGCCGGAGGTCACCTTGAACTCCGCGCCCGAGGCGTCCTTCCCCGTCACGTTCACGGCGCCCGTTTCGCTGTTGATGTCCACCTTCGCGTCGCCGCCCTCCACGGAGATCGCCTTCTCGACGGCCTTCTCCGACACCTTCTCGGCCGCCTTGCCGCACCCGGCCAGGGTCATCCCAACCGCCACGGCGATGCACAGTCCGAAAACCACAATACCCTTGCGCATGGTCTTTGTCCTCTTCTGTCCTGCCGCGCGTCTGCCGCGAACATCACCCGACGCCCGCGCCGCAGGGCGGCATATCTGCCCACAGTGTACCAAGCGCCCGAATCCCCGCGCCAGCGGGAAAATATCCTGCGCCGAGATGCAAGAGGGCGCAGCAAGCAGCGCCCCTACATCCGCGTGCCTTGGGTTTGCGCAAGAACGCCGGGCAATCGTCTTGTAGGGGCGCTGCTTGCTGCGCCCTGACGCGGGCACGAAGGCCGTTGTTTTTCCGGCGCGCGGGGGGGCGGGTCAGTAACGCCCCAGCCGCCGCAGGTGGGCGCGGAGCTGGAGGCGGGCCAGGTCGCGGAGGTCCGCCGGGGTGTCGTCATAGGCGGCGTCGAGAAGGTCGTCCTCCGCGCGGAGGCCCCGGTCCAACGCGGCGCGGATGCGCTCCTCGCGCTGGAGCCGGTGCGCGATAAGGCGGCGCAGGCGCACGGTTCCCTCCGCGCCGGGCATCGCCCAGCCGTGGGACGGCACCACCATGTCGAGTCCCTCCAGCGCGGCGGCGCGCTCGAGGCTCTCGAGATACTGCGTCATGTCGCCACCGTGTTCGGGGGACACGAGGATGGTGCCGGGGTTGGCGAAGAGATCGCCGGAAATGAGCGTGCGGGTGGTCTCCTCCAGGAAGGCGAGATGCCCCGGGTCGTGGCCCGGCGTGTGCAGCGCCCGCAGCCGCCAGGGCGGATCACCGGCCGCCTCCAGCACCGCGCCGTCCTCCAGGGGCCGCGCGCCGGGGAAACCCGCCGCCGGGTGCGCCCACACCGGCACCCCGTGCCGCGCCGCGAGAAAGGAAGCCGCGCCCGCGTGGTCGCCGTGGGCGTGGGTGAGGGCGACGCCCGTCACCGCGCCCCCCAGTGCGCACAGGTCGTCCAGCCGCGCCGCGAGGCGCGCGCGCTCCTCCCCCGCCACGGGGCCGGGGTCCACGATGATCATCTCCCGCCAGCCGATGACAACGCAGTTGGTGTGGGTGGCCGGGGGCAGCGTCTGCGTGCGCAGGGGGATCACGTGGATGCCGGGCCTCGACTCAATAAAGTCCGCGCGGACGTCATCCACCCCCGGCGGGCGGCGCAGACGCTCCAGGGCGGCGTCCGGCGCGAGCGCCGCCAGGCTCCGCAGAACATAGGCGACGGGTGTGGACAGGCGGATACCGCCGCCGCGCCAGCACGCCAGCGCCGCCACGGGGGTCAGCCAGTCCAGCCCGCAAATCTCGTCGTCCGGCCCGCAGGACCCGCCGGCAGGAACACCCGCACGACGGCACAGGAAGTACTGGGTGTCGTAGCGGACGGGCGAAAAGGACGGGGTGATCCACCGGCCCGCGGGCGTGAAGGCCGCCGCGTCCACGCGGCATCCGGCCTCCCGCAGCCACGCGGAAAAGCGCAACTCCCCGCGGTTCAGCGCGTCGCGCGCCGCCGCCAGCGCGTCCGGGCCGGGCATCGGCCCGTCCGCCAGCAGCATCCCCGTCTCCTCGAAGGTTTCGCGCACCGCGCCCGCCAGAAAGGGGTCGGGGGCGCCGTTCAGCACGGGCACCTCCGCGTCGTCCGCCACGAGGCTGCCGCCGGGAAAGGCGTGGTGGCCGCCCATGAAGGGCAGCGCCGGATTGCGCCGCCCGAGAAGGATGGAACCGCCCCGCGACAGGTCGCAGACCACCAGCGCGGCGGCCCGCCGCGGGGGCACCCCCCCGCCAAACATCCCGCCGCTCATGAGGGGCGCTCTCCAACGCAGAGGAAGGGTTTCTGGAAATCAGGCATCAAGACACAGTCTACCCGGAAGAACGGGGCGGTTTTCCACTGAGAGGGGTGACGAAGGACGGAAATGTGAAAGCACCAGGCGGCAGGCATGATCAGGCGGACGCGGAGGGCGCGGGGGTGGGCTTTCGGCCGACAATCTTTCCCGCTAAGGCCGCCGCGAGCAGGAGGATTCCCGCCAGCAGGAGGCCCTTGCCGCCCCCAAGCGGCGGGTTGGAGGCCGGGAAAAGAAACATCCACATGCCCTGCTGCTGCGAGACCACCAGCCCCATGGCCAGGGCGGACAGGCCCAGATGGCCGCGGCGGAGCACGATCTCGTTGAGAAAGGCGTTCAGTCCCAGCGCGAAGGCCAGCCCGCAGCCCAGGGTGACCGGCAGGGCCGAGTAGTCATTGTCCAAGACGGCGTATCCGAGGGGCAGGGGCAGGAAGAAGAGGGCCCACAGGGCGCCTGTGATGAGATGCGCGGGGACACGGCCCAGGGGCAGGAGGCGCGGCAGCAGGCCGCCGCGCCAGCCGATCTCCAGGCCCAGCACGCACAGGGGGAAAAACAGAAAACCCAGCAGGATGGTCGCCGGGAAACCAATGGCCAGCAACAGGGCCGGCAGCAGGTGCCGGACGTTCTCCGGATAGTCGGACAGGTCCGCATAGTCCTCCACGCCGCTGAGGAGAGTGGAGAGGTGCCACTGCGGCGGCGCCTGGGCGATCACCGCATCTGCGGCGTAGGCCGCCGCGAAGAACAGGGGGACCGCCACCCCCAGACGCAGCGCCGCACCCGCGGGCACGGGCCATATCCGGGGGAGGGGCTGGGCGGGGTTCGGTGCGGCCAGCGCGGCGGCCAGCGCCCCGACGGCGGGCACCCACATCACCGCCAGCAGGTAGAGCGAGCGGAAGAAACCCAAGTCATCGGAGGTGATGAAGCCCGCAGCCAGGCCGCCCGCCATCAGGGCGGCGCCCAGACCGAAGGTGACCAGCAGAAAGACAACCAGGCCTTTTTTGTCCATGGTGTGACGAAATGCTCCCATTCGTGCGCGGGGTTTTCCGGCGCTCCAGAAACGAACGCCCCGGCGTCCCCTCGGGGTGACAGGCCGGAGCGGCCGCCCCAATGGTACAATACCCGGATGGCTGCGGGAAAGGCGGGGCGTGACGGCGCGTCCCGGATGCCCGCATGGCGTGCCGTCCGGAGGACGGCCACCCGGGAGAACGTTCCATGAAGACGCCTCTTTTTCGTCTGGCGGTTCCCGCTGTCCTGCTGATGCTGGCCGCCCTGGCCGCCCCCGCGTGGGAACACCATCCGCTGTTCACCGGCCCCGCCCTGTCTATCCTGCCGGAGGTGGCGCAGGCCGCGCCGGTGGCCGCGGAGCGGCTGGAGGACTTCCTGCTCGCGGTCGAGACGGAGCTGGCGGGGGTGCTGGCGGCGGAGGAGGCCTGGGCGCGGGAAAACCTTCCCCTGTACGCGCCCCGCCCGGACGCGCTGGCCTTTGCGCCGGGCAGCGCCCGCACGGTCCGGGAACGGTTTCTCCAGGCCGTCCGGGTGAACCCGGAGATGATGACGCCGCTCTACGCGTTCAGCCTGAAGGGCATGGCCCCCCATGAGGGCCGCAAGCTGGACGCATCGGAGGTGTCCGTGCTGGAGGACCTGAGCGCGCTGGACCCCTTCGAGTTCACCGAGCTGGCCCCCGGCGCGCTGGTCGCCCCGCTGGATGTGGTGGCCACGTCGAGCAACGAGCCGGACTACGGTCTGGACGTGGGGCTTTTTGAGGACAACGGGACCCCGGCGGGCCAGGCCTACGGGTTTGGGGTGCAGCCCTTCGGCAACCCCAACCTGGATTTCGGGTCGCAGGCCCCCTTCCACATGGGCTACTATCACGAGGCGGGCATCGTCTTCGCCTTCGCCTCCTTCCTGAAGGTGTCCTACCCCGAGCACCGCATCCACCTGTACAAGACCCTGTCCGAGTTTGCCTTCCGCACGGGCCACCCCTACTGGGGCTGGCGCTTCATGGGCTGGGGGCTGCACTACCTCGCCGACCTGTCGCAGCCCTACCACGCCACGGTGCTGCCGGGCGTGAGCGTGATGCGGATGCTGTGGATCAACCTCCTCGACATCCTCGGCTGGTCCAAGCCGAAAGACGATGCGGTGCAGCTCGTGTCCAACCAGCACCTCATCATGGAGGTCTGGCAGGGGATCGAGATGGTGCGCGCCTGGCGCGGCGGCGACATGGACCATCCGCTGATCCGCGCGGTGACCGCCCCTGTGTCCGCGCCGGACTACACCGACGCGTCCGCGCGCGCGATGGTGGCCCGCCGGGCCTTCACGCGGGCGAAAAGCACCTGCGCCCTGCTGCTGGCGTATCTGCCCGCGGCCTTCGTCAGCGACCCCGCCGTGGAGGTGATGGACCAGCCGGAGCGCCACGAGGTGGTGGAGACGGTCGTGGCGCGGCACGGTGCCGGGGCGGCGGCGGAGATCAACGCCATGGAGGCGGGGCTGCTGTCGTCCTTCGCGGCCCACGGGCGGTCCTATGCGCGGGCGATCCTGGCCGCGGCCGGCTGAACCGGGGTCACTTCCCCTCGAGCCGGCGCTGGACCAGTCCGGTCTGTACCTGGCAGATGGCCAGGGCGAGGGCGTCGGCCGCGTCGTCGGGTTTGGGGATGTGCTCCAGGGCGAGGAGGATGCGGACCATTTCCTGCATCTGGCGCTTGTCCGCCCGGCCGTAGCCGGTGATGGCCGTCTTGGCCTCCGTCGGGCTGAACTCCCCCACATGCACCCCCGCGAGCACGGCGGCCAGCACGATGACCCCGCGCGCCTGGGCCACCTGGATGCCCGTGGTCACGTTCTGCTTGAAAAACAGGCGCTCGATGGACACGGCGTCGGGCTTAAACGTTTCGAGGAGGCCCGAGGCCTCCTCGAAAATCTTTTTCAGCCGCCCGCCCAACTCGGTGTTGGCCGGGGTGGTGATGACGCCGTGGGCCAGATGCCGCAACCGGCTGGCGCGCCCCTCGACGACGCCGTAGCCCGTGGTGGCCGTGCCCGGATCGAACCCGATCACGCGCATGGCTAGTCGGCCATCGCCGCCTCCATGTCCTCGTCGCTGATGTCCGCGTTGGAGAACACGTTCTGCACGTCGTCGTTCTCCTCCAGCGTGTCCAGCAGGCGCAGGAGGGCGGGCACGCTCTTGGACTCGATTTTCATCGTTGTGCGGGGAATCATCTTGAGCGCGACCTCCTCCGCCTTCACCCCCATCTTGTCCAGCTCGCCCGCCACCGTGTGGAGCTGCCCCGGCTCGCAGAAGACCTCGTGGGCCTCCTCGCCCGAGCTGTCCACGTCGTCCGCCCCCGCCTCAATGGCCTTCTCCATCATGTCGTCGTCGGAGACGCCCTCTTTGGGCACCGTGATGACGCCGCGCTGGTCGAAGTTCCACGCCACAGCGTTGGTCGCCGCCAGCGAGCCGCCCGCCTTGCTCAGAATGTGGCGGATTTCGGCCGTGGCCCGGTTCTTGTTGTCCGTGACCACGTCAATGATGATGCCCACGCCGTTGGGGCCGTAGCCCTCGTAGCGCTGCTCCTCGTAGGTGATCCCCTCCAGCTCGCCCGTGCCGCGCTTGATCGCGCGCTCAATGTTGTCCAGGGGCATGTTGTTGGCGCGGCAGGCCATCAGCACGGCGCGCAGGCGGGGGTTGCCGTTGGGGTCGCCGCCGCCCTGGCGGGCGGCAAGCGTCGCCTCCTTGGCGAGATTCGAGAAAATCTTGCCCCGTTTTGCGTCGGCCGCGCCCTTTTTCCGCTTGATGGTGCTCCACTTGGAATGGCCGGACATGTTTCTTGTCTCCCTGTTGGGGTTTCCTTCAAATGATGGGTGATTCGCCGTGCTTTCCGGGCTGGGCAGTTTACCAGATGCGGGGCTTTCGGCGCAATCCCGGGTTGCGGGGGGAAAGCGGCGCGGTTGCCGGGCGGGAATCGTCGCGCGGGCTTCCTCCGGGGCGGTCTTTGTGCTATGCTATGCGCGCCCCCGGGCTGTGGGGCCAACCCATGTGTGGAATCTTGTCCCGGCATGTTTGAAAGATACACCGAAAGGGCGAAAGCTGCGGTAAGCGCGGCGCGGAGCGAGGCGCTGCGCCACGGGTCGGACTATGTCCGCACGGAGCATCTGCTGCTGGGGCTTTGCCGCGATCCGGAGGGGATCGCCGCGCGCACCCTGGAAAACCTCGGGGTGGACATCCAGATGCTGGCCGCCGATATTGAGCGGCAGGTGCAGCCGGGTACCCGGGCGGCCTCGCGCGAGGAGATCACGTTCACGTCGCGGGCCAAGAAGGTGCTGGAGCTGGCGGTGGAGGAGGCGCGCCGTTTGAACCACAACTACGTGGGGACGGAGCACATTCTTCTGGGGCTGATAAAGGAGGGCGAGGGGATCGCCGCGAAGCTGCTGAACGACCTGGGCGTGGACCATGCCCGGATGCAGACCGAGGTGCAGCGGCTGGTCGGCGGCCAGGGCCGCCCCGGCGCGGCGCCCGAGCCCGGCGCGGGCCGCAAGTCGCAGACCCCGGCGCTGGACGCCTTCGGCCGCGACCTGACCGCGCTGGCGCGGGAGAACAAGCTGGACCCGGTGATCGGCCGCGAGGCGGAGATTGAGCGGGTGATCCAGGTGCTCAGCCGCCGCACGAAGAACAACCCGGTGCTCATCGGCGAGGCGGGCGTCGGCAAGACGGCCATCGTCGAGGGGCTGGCCCAGGCCATCGTGAACGGCGACGTGCCCGACCTGCTGCTGAACCGGCGCGTGCTGACGCTGGACCTGGCGGGGGTGGTGGCGGGGACGAAGTACCGGGGCCAGTTCGAGGAGCGGCTCAAGTCGGTGATGAAGGAAATCCGCCGGGCGGACAACGTCATCCTGTTCATTGACGAGCTGCACACCATCGTGGGCGCGGGGGCGGCGGAGGGCGCGGTGGACGCCGCGAACATGCTGAAGCCCTCGCTGGCGCGCGGCGAGCTGCAGTGCATCGGCGCGACGACGATGGACGAGTACCGCAAGCACATCGAGAAGGACGCCGCCCTGGCGCGGCGTTTCCAGACGATCCTGGTGAACGCGCCGTCGGTGGAGCAGACCATCGAGATCATCCGCGGCCTGCGCGACAAGTACGAGGCGCACCACCGGGTGAAGTTTTCCGACGAGGCGGTGGTGGCGGCGGCGCGCCTGTCGAACCAGTACATCATGGACCGGTTCCTGCCGGACAAGGCTGTGGACGTCATAGACGAGGCGGGCAGCCGGGCGCGGCTCCAGATCACGACGCGCCCCCCGGCGCTGAAGCTGCTGGAGGCGGAGATCGGCGAGGCGGTGAAGGAGAAGGAGGAGGCCATCCACAACCAGGAATACGAGCGGGCGGCGTCGCTGCGCGACCGCGAGCGCACGCTCCAGGCCCGCCTCGAGGAGGCCCAGCGCGACTGGCAGCGCAAGCGCGACTCCGCCGAAACCGTGGTCACGGAGGAGGACATCGCCCACATCGTCTCGAAGTGGACCGGCGTGCCCCTGACCAAACTGGAGGAGAAGGAGTCGCTGCGGCTCCTGCGCATGCGCGACGAGCTGCACCGGGGCGTGGTGGGGCAGGACGAGGCGATAGACGCGATCACGCGGGCCATCCAGCGCTCGCGGTCGGGCCTGCGCGACCGCACCCGGCCCGTGGGCTCCTTCCTCCTGCTGGGCCCCACCGGCGTGGGCAAGACCCTGCTCGCCAAGACCCTGGCCGAGTTCCTCTTCGGCAGCCAGGAGGCCCTGATCACGGTGGACATGTCGGAGTACATGGAGAAGTTCGCCGTGTCCCGCCTCATGGGCGCGCCCCCCGGATACATCGGCTACGACCAGGGCGGCCAGCTCACCGAGCAGGTGCGCCGCCGCCCCTATTCCGTGGTGCTCTTCGACGAGATTGAAAAGGCGCACCCGGACGTGTTTAACGCCCTGCTCCAGGTGCTCGACGAGGGGCACATGACGGACTCGACGGGCCGCAAGGTGGATTTCCGGAACACGGTGGTCATGATGACCTCCAACGCCGGGGCGCGCCGGATCGGCCGGAGCACGTCGCTGGGATTCCACACGGACGAGGACGACGGCGTCCACGCCCGGATGAGGGACCGGGTGCTGGAGGAGGCCCGCAAGGTCTTCAATCCGGAGTTTCTCAACCGGATAGACGAGACGCTGGTGTTCCACCGGCTCAGCGGCGCCGAGCTGCTCCAGATTGTGGACATCCAGTCCGGGGAGGTGGTCCGCCGGGCGGCGGAGCAGGGGTTGCGCCTGGTCCTGAGCCCCGAGGCGCGGGAGTTTCTGGTGCGGATCGGCAGCAGCAACGAGTACGGCGCCCGGCCCCTGCGGCGGGCGGTGCAGCAATACATGGAAGACCCCCTGGCTGAATTGTTGCTTCGGGGCGGGTTGAACAGGGATACTGAAATCAGTGTGCGGCCCTCGGACGCCGGCGACAGGCTGGTGTTTGACGGGGCTGTGCGGGCCGCGGAGGGTGCAACGTCTTGAAAACGAAACATGTCGCGCTGGGAATCATGGTGCTTGGTCTGTTCGCGTTTGCCGCCGCGGCCCAGGATGCCCCGGCGAAAACGGTGGACGAGGTGCGCTTCGAGGGGCTGGTGCGCGTGAGCGACCAGGCAGTCCGCTCCCGGGTGGAGTCCGCCGCGGGCGCCGCCCTCGACCAGGGCGCCGTCTCGCGCGACGTCCGCCGGCTCTACGAGCTGGGCTACTTCGACAAGGTGGACGCCGGGGTCGTGGACGAGGCCGGGAAGACCGTCCTCGTGTTTAAGGTGGAGGAGAAGCGGGTGATCGAGGAGGTGCGGGTCATCGGCAACAAGAAGATCAAGGACCGCAACATCCGCGGCGCCCTCACCCTGCGCGAGGGCGAGTCCTTCGTGCCCGAGGCGTTCGACGAGGAGCGCAAGGCCGTCCTCAAGCTCTACGAGGGCAAGGGTTTCGCGAACACGACGGTGGACGCCGCCGCCGAGAACGTGGGCCCCTCCCGCGTGCGCCTGATCTACACCATCACCGAGGGCCGCAAGGCCCGCATCCGCGACATCGAGTTCGAGGGCAACGAGGCCCTGAGCGACCGCCAGCTGCGCAAGGTCATGAAGACCAAGCGCGCGTGGTGGTTCTTCGGCGGCAAGTACGAGGAGGAGAAGTTCGAGGCGGACCTCGCCGGCATCGTGGACGCCTACGGCGACAAGGGCCGCCTGGAGTCCGAGGTGGCCAAGACCGACGTGGTCTACACGGACGACGGCAAGGGCATGAAGATCACGGTCCATGTGGCCGAGGGCCCCGAGTACAAAATGGAGGCCATGGACGTCGCGGGGAACATCGTCTACGACGACGACGAGATGTCCGGCCTGGTCAAGGTGAAGCCCGGCGACGTGCACAACAAGGGGCAGGTGGCGAAGGACGCGCGGGTGCTGCAGAAGGGCCTGGAGGACAGCGGCTACGTGGACGCCCTGGTCACCCCGCAGGTGGCGCTGGACCGCGAGAAGAAGACAACGAGCGTGGTGTACGACGTGGCCGAGGGCGACCTGAAATACGTGCGCCAGATCCGGATCACGGGCAACAGCGTCACCAGGGACGAGATCGTCCGCCGTCAGATGCTGCTGGTGCCCGGCGAGCGCTACGACGGCGCCGCGGTGGACCAGAGCAAGAAACGCCTCGACGACACGCGGTTCTTCGACTCCGTGCGGGTCACCCTCGACGAGACGCCGGACAACGCGGGGGGCGACCTCTTCACGGACCTGAACGTGGACGTGGAGGAGGGGAAGACCGGCACCTTCAACTTCGGCGGCGGCTACAGCACCGAGGACGGCATGGGCGTCTACACGGAGCTGCGCCTGAACAATTTCGACATCGCCAACTGGCCCAAATTCAGCGGCGGCGGGCAGCAGCTGCGGCTCAAGGTCAACACGGGCACCCGGCGCGACCAGTACAGCCTGAGCTTCACGGAGCCCGAGTTCCTCGGGCGGCCCATCTCCTTCGGCGTGGACCTCTTCGACGAGTCCTACCTCGTGCGCGGCGGCGCCGACTACGAGGAGGACTCCCGGGGCGGCCAGCTCCGCTTCGGCAAGTCGCTCTCCCCCTATGTCACGGCGCAGTCCAGCTTCCGCGTGCAGGAGACCGACATCAGCGACCTGCCCTGGCTGATCAACAGGGAGATCAAACGGCAGGAGGGCGAGTCCACGACCGTGAGCACGCGCTGGGCCATCGAGCGCAACACGCTGGACAGCCGCTTCGACCCCGGCAAGGGCTCCACCCACAGCCTGGCCGCCGAGGTGGCCGGGTTCGGCGGCGACCATGAGTTTGTCAAGCTGGAGCACGACTCCATCTGGTACCGCGGCGTCGGCTCCGCCGAGAAGGTGGTCCTCTCCCTGCGCCAGCGCGAGGGCTGGATGACCGAGTACGGCAGTTCGGACTATGTGCCCCTCCAGGACCGCTTCTACGCCGGCGGCACCACCACCGTCCGCGGCTACCGCAACCGCGACATCGGCCCGAAGGTCCGCGAGTACCGGTGGTGGGGCGACACCTTCGCCATCGGCGGCAATGTCCGCCTGCTCACCAACCTGGAGATGAAGTACAAGATCACCGACATGCTCCGGGTCTACACCTTCGCGGACGCGGGCGGCGTGTGGGAGGACACCGATTTTGACCTCGGCGACATGCGCTACAGCGTGGGCGTCGGCCTCGGGTTCAACGTCCCCATGCTCGGCCCCATCCGTGTGGACTACGGCTTCCCGCTGAACCCGGACGACGACCAGAGCAGCTCGGGCAGGCTCCACCTCGCCACGGGCTTCCGTTTCTAGGCCCCCGAAACGGCGCCGGGGGCCGGCGCGGGCCGCGCCCCCTTTGAACCCGTTCCGCCGGCATGGTATACTGGCGGACCATGGTGGAAATGCAGGAGAACCGCGGGCGCGCCCCTGTTGCGCCCGCTTCCCACAATCAACCCAGCAAAAGGATTCAGCCGTGTCACGTCAACCGTCGGTGAAGACTTTGTCCGTGTTTGTGGCGCTGCTGGTGGCCGGGGCCGGGGCCGTCGCGCTCCTGAGCGCCGCCGCCAACGCGCAGAACAACTCCCAGCCCTCCTACAAGATCGCCGTGGTGGACATGGGCGTCCTCCTGAGCGACTACGGCAAGCGCAAGACGCTCTACGACGAGCTGCAGAAGGACGTGGACGCCAAGCAGAAGGAGCTGGACGCCATGGAGGCGGCCATCAGCGCCGACCGCAAGAAGCTGGAGACCGAGGGGGCGGGCATGACCGACGCCCAGCGCATGGAGCTGGGGACCAAGGTCCAGACCGCCGTCACGAACTTCCGCGCCGCCATGCAGACCCGGCAGCAGATGATTGACAGCAACGAGGCGAAGGTGATGAAGGAGGTCATGGCGGACGTGCAGAAGGTCATCGCCCAGATCGGCGAGCAGGAGGGGTACCACCTCATCCTCAACGCCGCCGAGGAGGGATCGCCCCGCTCCGGCCTGCTGTTCCACAGCGCCACCCTGG
Source organism: Candidatus Hydrogenedentota bacterium (assembly GCA_012730045.1). NCBI lineage: Bacteria > Pseudomonadati > Candidatus Hydrogenedentota > Candidatus Hydrogenedentota bacterium. The sequence continues at coordinate 13,813 of JAAYBR010000130.1, forward strand.
ACGTCACCCCCAAGGTGCTGGCCATTCTCAACAAGTGATTTCCGGAATCCGGGGTCCTGTCCGCGGCCGGAAGGCCGCGCGGGAGGCTTGACGGTTCATGGGACATTCCGTTGAAGACATCGCCCGCCTGGTGGGGGGGGAGGCGCTTGGCGACCCCGCCGTCCCGGTCACGGGGGCAAACGGCCTCGCCGAGGCCGGCCCCGGCGACCTCTGCTTCGTGCGCGGCGAGAAATACTACCCCCTCCTCCGCGAGTGCCGGGCCGCCGCCGTCCTTGTGCCCGAGCCGGTGGCGGACGCCGCCCCCGTGCAGATATGCGTGGCCCGGCCCGAGGAGGCGTTTCTGCGCGCCCTGGCCCTGTTTGACCGCGGCGAGGCGGCGCGGCCCGCGCCGGGGGTTCATCCCGGCGCCCATGTTTCCCCGGAGGCCCGGCTGGGCGACGGCGTCGCCGTCGGCCCCGGCGCCGTGGTGGAAGCCGGGGCGGTGCTTGGAGACGGCGTGGTGCTGTTTCCCGGGGCCTATGTCGGCGCGGACTGCCGGGTCGGCGACGGCACGGTGGTGCATCCCAACGCGGTGCTCCGGGAAGAAACCACTGTTGGCCGGGGTTGCATCATCCATGCGGGGGCCTGCCTGGGCAGTGACGGGTTCGGTTTCGTCCCCATGGACGGCGCATGGCACAAAGTGCCCCAGGTGGGCCGCGTGGAGATCGGCGACGGCGTGGAGATCGGCAGCAACACGGCGGTGGACCGGGCGACTTTTGGCGTCACCCGCATCGGACGGGGCACGAAAATTGATAATCTTGTGCAAATAGGGCACAATGTGGAGATCGGCGAGCACTGTGTGGTCGCCGGGATGGCCGGGATCGCGGGCAGCGCGAAAATCGGCAACCAAGTCAGAATAGGGGCCTCCGCCGGCATTGCCGGCCACATCACCATCGGCGACGGCGCCAGCATTGGCGGCCGCAGCGGGGTGACGCGGTCCGTCCCGCCGGGGGCGACCGTCTCGGGCTTTCCCGCCACGGACCACGAGGCGCAGAAGCGCATCATGGTGGGCCAGATGCGGCTGCCCGGGCTGATGCGGCGGATCAACCAGCTTGAGGCGCGCCTCAAGGCCCTGGAAGAGTCGGAATCATGAGACAAAGAACCATCGCCTCCGAAGCGTCGTACTCCGGGGTCGGGCTCCACACCGGCAGCCTGACCACCGTCACGTTCAAACCCGCGCCCCCGGACAGCGGCATCAATTTCGTCCGGACGGACCTGCCGGACCGGCCGATGGTCCCCGCGCTGGTGGACAACGTGGTGGACGTGTCCCGCGGCACCACCATCGGCATCGGCAGCGTCGCCATCCACACCGTCGAGCACGCCATGTCCGCCTTCGCGGGCATGGGCGTGGACAACATCACCGTCGAGGTGGACGCCGACGAGATCCCCAACGGCGACGGCAGCTCGCTGCCCGCCCTGGGCGCGATCATGAAGGCGGGCATCGTCGAGCAGGACGCCGAGAAGCAGTACATCACGGTGGACCACCCGGTCTACTACCGCAAGGACGATGTCACGCTGAGCATCCTGCCGTCGGACGAGTTCCGGGTGACCATGACGATCTCCTACGGGCATCCCGCCATCGGCACGCAGTACGCCTCGTTCACCATCAACGAGGACACCTTCCGCAACGAGCTGGCCCCCGCGCGGACCTTCTGCTTCCTGCGCGAGGTGAAGATGCTCCAGGAGGCGGGCCTCATCAAGGGCGGCGACCTCGAAAGCGCCGTGGTCATCGGCGACGACAAGATCCTGAACGACGACCTGCGCTTCCCCGACGAGTTTGTGCGCCACAAGATTCTTGACCTGATCGGCGACACCTACCTCCTGGGCCGCCCCATCAAGGGCCACATCATCGGCGCGAAGTGCGGCCACGAGAAGAACGTCAACTTCTCCAAGCAGATCAAGAAGGCGTACCTCACGGGGCAGCAGGAGCGCTCCGGCGACGGCTACGGGGCCGTCCCGCGCCGCCAGCCGCCGGCCCTCGACGTCAACAAGATCATGAAGATCCTCCCCCACCGCTACCCCTTCCTGCTGGTGGACCGGATACTCTCCTTCGAGCCCATGAAGACCGTCACGGGCATGAAGAACGTCACGGTGAACGAGCCCTTCTTCCAGGGGCACTGGCCCGACGTGCCGGTCATGCCCGGCGTGCTGATCATCGAGGCCATGGCCCAGGTCAGCGCCATGCTCGTCTTCGGGGACAACGGCGAGCCCAACGGGCGCCTCGCCTTCCTCACGGGCATCGAGAAGGCCAAGTTCCGCAGCACCGTCGTCCCCGGCGACCAGATGGTCATCAAGGCCGAAATGGTGCAGTACCGCGACAACGCGTGCAAGGTCCAGGCCGTGGCCCTCACGGACGACATGGTGGCGGCCGAGGCCGTCATGACCTTCGCCCTCATGGAAATTGACGCCTAGCCGTCCCATTCCCGGTCTCCCGGAGACTTCCCATGAACCCCCACAGGATGGCCGTGTTTCTGCTCTGCCTCGCGGCGGTCTGCGGCGCGGCGGCGGACATCGTTCTGGAGCCCCCCGTTTTCCATGGGGCGGTCCGGTCCGCCCTCTACAGGGAGAAATGGCCCGAGGACAACGGCGGGGTCGTCTACTGCTTCGTGCGCAACACCGGCGCGGCCCCCGACGGGGTGGCGGAGCTGCTTGTGAACGGCAAGGCCCCCGGCGAGGGCCCCAAATTCTCCTGGTGGCGGGTCTGGCCCGAATCCCTCGCCCCCGGGGAGACCGGATGCGTCACCCTCAAGGCGACCGGCGCCCCCCTGGCGAAGGGTTCCACGGCGGAACTGGCCGTCGTCATGGACTCCGGCGCGCGGGATTCCGTGTCCTTTGTGTGCGAAACCCCCGCATTGCGCCTGGCCAATGTGCTCCCCGCGCCCGAGCCGGGCACGCTCCTGCTCTACCTCCGCAACGACGGGAAGACCCCCGCCGAGGTCCGCCGGGTCCTCCTGAACAGCCGGGAGTGGGCCGCCGGGACCGATGCGGGCCTTGCGGCCGTCGGCGGATCCCACACCGTGCCGCCGGGCGGGCTGCGCATCCTGGAACTCGCCCACGGGGAATCCCTTCCCCCGATGGCCCCCCTGAACGTTCGCGTGCTCGCGGAGGCCGGGGACTCGCAGCTGCGGGTCGGCGCCGGCATCCGCCTCACGGAGGCGGCGTTCCCCATTGGCACCTGGAGCAGCGACATGATCCAGTCGCCGGAGGGACAGCGCCAGGCGCGCCGGCTCGGGATAGACGCGTGCGTCAGCCACACCGACTGGCCCGCGCAGGAGGCCATGTTCGCCAGCCACCACATCCGCACGCTCAACATCTGCGCGCGCCAGGCGGGCGACCCGCCCCAGAAGGAGCCCGACACCGAACAGGTGGCCGCGCGGGCCGGGGCGGCGCACATCGCCGCGTGGATGGTGCGCGACGAGCCGGACCTCCACGGCATCCCCGCCGCGCGCATGCTGGACCACGCCCTGGATTACTGGCGGCACGACCCGGACACCCCCGCCTACCTCAATCTCATGAGCATGTCGGGGTTCAACGAGTACGGCCCCGCGGCGGACATTGCCTGCATGGACCACTACGTCATGCACGCGCCCAACGCCCTCCCGCGCACGGGCATCACGCGCCACGCCCGGCTGGAGGAGGCCCTCGAGTACACCGACCAGCTCAAGCGCAACACCGAGCCCGTGCGCATGTGGACCTGGGCCCAGCTCGCCGCGCCCGTGTGGGGCCGCCAGCCCGAAGGTTGGGGCGTCAAGCACCAGTTCTGGTCCCATGTCATGGGCGGCGCCAAGGGCATCCTCTGGTTCAAGTACGGCCCCGGGTACGAGCGCGACCACCCCGACCAGATCCGCACCGCCGAGAACATCATCCGCGCGTTCAACACCGTGCGCGCCCTGTGCTTCTACGGCGAGCCCCTGGGTGCACTGAAAAGCGACGACCCGGAGATCACCGGGCGGCTCCTCGTCTCCCGCGACGCCGTCGTGGCCGTGGTCCTCAACAACAACTACACGACCGGCCTGCTCCCCTTCCGCAGCAACTACTCGCTGAAATCCTCCAGCGGCACCGTCTCCTTCGCCATGCCGTCGTGGATTCCCCTCGAGCAGGCCGTCACCGTCACCCCCGCCGGGTTCGTTCCCGTGGAGCACACAACGGACGGGGAATCCGTCTCCCTGCGCGTCAGCATGAACGGCGCGGCGCGGGTCTTCCTCCTTGGCAGGCGCGACATCCAGCCGCCCGAGACCCCGGCGCGGGTCGTCATCGCCGGCCGGGACGACAAGGGCGCGACCCTCTCCTGGCCCGCCCCCTGCGACAACTACGGCGTCGCCGCCTACGAAATCCTCCTCAACGGCGAACCCGCCGACACCACGCCCTTCCCCGTCTACACCGCCGCCATCCCCGGCGCCTACACCGTCCGCGCCCGCGACGCCGCAGGCAACGCCTCCCCCCCCACCGAGCCCGTCCTCGTCGCGTTCTGAGGCCGGCACGCAGCGACTCCGCGCAGAGAATCTCACACGGAGCCGCAGAGCCACTGAGAGGACAAGATGTCTCTTGACGTCCCCTTGGGGCGTGTTCTCTTAGTGGGTGACCGCCTGCGCCTATTTGCCCATCCCGGCGATGCGGTATTCCTCGACGCCGGGGGCGCAGTCCAAGGCCCAGTGTTCACCTTCGCGGCGGAGGGCGGCTTCGGTGATGGTGCTGCCGTCCGCGTCGAGCGCGGCGGCGGTGGGCGGCGGGGTGTCTCCCTGGGCCTGGAAGAGGAGCGTGCAGGGGGCTGTGCCGGGGAAGGGGGTGACGGTCCAGTGGCCGTCGGCCTTCTCGACGGTGAGGGCGCCGTTGGTGCGCAGGCCGCCAAAGGGGACGATGCGGCGTTCAGGGTTGGTGCGGGCGATCCACGGGTCGTCGGTCTCTTCCACAGGGGCCCAGTCGAAACCTGTTTCGGTGACCGTGACCGTGCCGAGGCACGCGCGCTGCTCGGCGTCGCAGGCGCCCGTCATGACGGCGCGCGCCCCCCCCTTCACATACAGACCGACGCGCATCTCGTAGCGGGTACCGGGGGCGGCGTCCGCGGGAATCCGCGCGGCGCATTCCGTGGTGACGGGGCCGGTCCACTGGGTGGCCGGCACGGGGAAGGCGTGGTCGGCCTGGAAGGCGATCTTGCCGTCGCCGCCGACGAAGTGGACGAAGGGCTGCCAGTCCGTGAGCGCGGGCGCGGCGCTGGACCATTGGAGGGCGGCCCGCACGGCGCGGCCCTCCCCGGGCGTCACGGAGAGAGAGAGAGCGCGGAAGGGGACACGCTCGCCCTGCGGGGAGCGGGCGTTGCAGTAGGCGCGCGCGCCGTCGTCCGAAAAACTCCATTCCACGATGAGCCCGTCCACACGGGTGATGCCCGCGCGGACCCCGCGGCCGCCGTCGCCGAGGGCGAGGAAGCCGTACTGCGGCAGGACGTGGGTCCCGCCGCCCGCAGTGACGGTCCAGTCCGCCTCACCGCGGTTGATCCAGGTTTCATAGGCGGGCGCGCCGGTCCACTGGACATGCTGGCGGCGGAGGTCGCCGTCCGCGAAGTCCACGCGGGCCACGCGGCGGTCGGGGCCGAGGTGCATGTCGCAGACGCCGCGGAACAGCTCGGCCTTGCGGAGGACGTCCCATCCGCCGGGGTCGGAGACCATGGGCGGGTGGCCGGTCATGATCTCTGAGCAGATGTAGTCGTCGCTGTAGATCCCGTGGAGGCGCGGGTCGAGTCCGGCGCGGTAGCGCGGGTCATAGCCCGCACCGTGGGCGACGAAGCGGCCGTGGTGGGCGGCGTCAAACCACGGGATGCGCTCCGCGTCCGCGCAGGTGATCCGCCAGGTGAAGACGCTGTTGTAGCCCGCGGGGGGATTGGGGTCCACGCGCAGGTGGTTGCACTGGCTGCCGTCGAGCCACCCGATGAGCTGGTCGTGGCCGCCCTCGGAGATGGTGGGCGCGCCTCCGAGGGTGTCGCGGATTTCGGCGAAGGCGCGGCCCCAGGCGTCGCGGGTGTGCGTCTGGGTTTGGTGCGCGCCCGCGCGGGTCCACCCGTCATAGGGGCCGATGGAGGACCACACATCCACGAAGTAGGCCGTGGGCGCGCAGAAGTCGCGCAGGAGGTGGAGGTTCCGGAGCATGGCGGGCCGGAAGGCGTCGGTGTCCCAGCGGTAGGCCTGCGCGCCGCGGTACTCGTTGAGCCACCCGCGCACGGGGTCGCCCGAGGGGGAGAAAAGGACATGGTCGTAGGAAAACCCGTCCGCGTCGGGGTAGAGGTCAATGTAGTTGTCGTGGGGGGCGAAGAGCGCGCCCGCCTCTGTGCAGGTCCGGGCCAGCCGCGCGAAATCGGAGTCCGTGCCGTAGTCCGGGTTCGGCGGGAAGATGTCCGGCAGGCGGTAGTCATAGCCCCAGCGCTGCCAGTTGTGGAAGATGACGACGCAGCGCTCCCCGCCGACGCGGGCGAAGGTGTCGCGGAGCGCGGCGGCGGTGGGGGCGTAGTCGCCGCCCCACAGGTCAAAGGCCATGCGCCCGCGCAGGACCTTCACGCCCGGCGCCTCGGTGCGCGTGTCCACCTTTTCCGCCCAGTTGGCCGCGCCGTCCCATACGTCCGCGCAGGGGATGAGGAAGAGGGTCTGCCCGCCGCCCGCGTGGAGGGAGTAGGTGCTGCGGGAGCGGCTGAACTCGAGGCGCGACGGCGGGGCGTCCACGCCCTGCACGAGGCACACGCCGCCGCCGAAGTCGAAGCCGACGAAAGACGTGGCCATCTGGTGGCTGTCGAAGGGGAGGCTGAAATCCTGCGGCTCACGGAGGAGGTTGCCGATCCCCGCGTAGACGTCGCGCGGCGCGCGGTCCAGCGGGCCGAGGGCGGCGTCCTCGATGAACACGTCGAACCACGGGCGGGCCGGGGGCGTGTTTTCGAGGCGCAGCCGCGCGCGCAGCGCGGCGCCGTCCGGCGCGATGGAGAGGTCCGCCACCACGTCATAGGCCGTGTCGCCGCGCCGCATCCGGTGGCGGAAGCGCGCGCCGTCGTCCGCCGCCTCGCGGGTCCATTCCACCAGCTCCGTCGGGCCCCGGCCGTCGGCGAGGTCGTCGCCCAGCACCCGCAGCGCGATGCCCCGGCAGACCAGGGCCGACGGTCCGTCGCCGAGCCGGATTTCGGCGTCCAGCAGGCCGCGCCCTCCCGGCGTGACGGAGACGGGGAACGCCTGGCCGCCGCAGGTGACGGTGCCCAGGGCGACGGTTTCCGCCGCCGCATCCTGCGCCGCATCGCCCGCCGCCGCGAAGACCAGCAGGGGGTCGCCCCAGTGCGACTCGTCGCAGGTGGTGTCGTTCTTAGGGCCGGGGTGCGACTCGAGCTGGAGCCGGACCGCCTGTCCCGCCCAGGGGGAGAGGTCGGCCTCGCCCGGCTGCCAGGTCTTCGCGTCCGTGTGCTGTTCAAAGGCCACCTCGCCGAACATGCCGTCCGGCGCGTCGAAGGGGACGACGCGCACGCGGAAGGTGACGCCGTCGCTGGGAGGCTCGCCGGGGTGCGTGTCGCGGACGGCGTTGCCGAAGCGGAGCCGCGCCGGGGCCGCCGGCAGGCTCAGGGCGAACTCGGCCATCACGGTGCCCGGCGCGTTGCGCCAGCAGGGGTGCATGACCAGGGAGGGGCGTCCGTCCGGATGGGCGCGCCATCCGGCGTACTCCACCGACGCGCCCGTGCCCGGGTCCGCGCCGTGCCAGTCCGCGGGGGTGGTCAGGGGCGGCTGCCCGAAGACCTGCCAGACCGCGCGCCGCGCGGGGTAGCGCAGGAGGGCCTTTTCGCCCTGCCCGGCGAGGGGCCAGGGCGCCCATTCGGCGGCGCGGTCCGGACGCGGCGGGTCGGGCCGCCGCATCTCCACCATCTGCACCGCGTGGAAGGTGGCTTTGCCGTCCACGGGCGGTTCAAAGGCCGCCTCAGCGTGTAAGGCATAAATGGCGTTGTGCGAGTCCAGGGCCGGGGTCACGGAGGTTTCCAGCCGGAACGTTTCGCCGGGGGCCACGCTGAAGGGGCGGGGCTCCGCCGGGTCCACGGCCCATTGGTCCACGCCGCGCATGTGCACGCGCCCGGACACGGGCGCGGTCCCGCCGTTCTCGATCAGCAGGGTGGCCGCAAAGGGGGCGTCCGCCTCTTCGACTACCCCGGGGGCCTCAATGCGGAGCTTCACCGGGCCGGACGAGTCCTCCGGCGGGTTGAAGGCCAGGGCGGGCACGGCCGCCAGCAGAAGCAGGACCGGGAACAGGCGTGAAAAGCGGGGCATGTCAGAAATCTCCGGAGTGGGGCGGTATGGGAAAGGGTTAGAGCATGTCAAGCTTGAAATGCCGTATCGAAAGGAAGAGGGCGGGGACGGGCTCCGAGGTGGCACGGGCTTCCATCCCGTGTTTCTTGGGCTGCATCCATGACCCAAGACACGGGCTGGAAGCCCGTGCCGCCTCGGTGTGCCTGCTGGACGTTCTCTTGGAATGCTGCATCTCAACCTGAAGTTTCTCTAGATGTCCTTCTTGTTGTAGGAGACGACCAGGGCCTGGGGGCGTTCCGTCATGTGGGCGGGCAGGCCCGCGTCCATGAGTTCCGCGCCGGTGCGGGTGGTGGACGCGCCGGTGGAGACGTCCGTGAGCTCGTACTCCGCGGCGGGGTCGAGGTCCTTCAGGGGGAGCTGGGCGTCGGTGTAGATGCTTTCGGCGCGGCGGAAGGCCTGCACCATGCCGGCGCCCTCTTCGGGCCGGTTGAACTGCCAGGCGATCCACGCGCCCCTGTCCATCGTGCAGGGGGTGAGGGGCCAGAAGTCGCCGTAGTAGTTGGCGCTGAGGCCGCGCCACGCGCCGAAGAGCCCGCGCAGGGCGTCATAGTCAATCTCGCGCACCCGCATGTCGAAGCCGCAGTTGATGCTGGGGGCGGCGTTGCTCCAGAAGGCGTAGGGCTGCACGGGGGTGAGCCCGCCGCCGTAGTACCCGGCGTCCACGCAGCCCACGGTGCCCGTGCCGTGGAAGGGGATCCACTGCGAGATGCCGTAGGTCATGCACTGGTGGCCGACGGGCTCGAAGGCGTAGTCGCTGCGCCACAGGGGCACGGCGCGGCGCATGGTCTCGAGGTCGTTGCGCCGCCCGCCGGAGGCGCAGGAGTCAATGAGCATGTCCGGATGCCGCCGCCGCAGCTCGTCCCAGTAGGCGAGATAGCCCGTGACGTGCCGGATTTCCGTGATGCCCTGCCGGTCCTCCGCATCGTTCCCGCGCCAGAAGTCGAGGGGGTCCATGTTGAAGTCCTGGCGGTAGAGGTCAATGCCCTGCTCCGTGAGGAGCCGGTCCACATGCTCCGTGAGCCATTCGCGGGCCGCGTCGTCGCCGAGGTTGAGCAGGCCGCCCTTCTTACCGCCGAAAATCCACTCGGGGCGGTTCTCCGCGAGCCAGGTGCCCCCGGCCACGCGCTCCGGCTCGAACCACACGAGGATCTTGACGCCGTTCCCGTGGGCGTGGGCGCTGACGGGCTTGAAGCCGTCGGGGAAGCGTTTCGGGTCCACCTCCCAGGTGCCCACCTGGGGCCAGCCCCTCTCCTGGATGTACCAGCCCGCGTCCATCCACCAGTAGTCTATCTTGATCTTCTCCTCCAGATAGCGGTTGATGAACATGATCTGCTTGTCGGCGTCGGCCTTGATCATCTCCTCGTAGGCGCGCGAACTGCACCCCTCCACCATGGGCGCGGGGAGTTGTCCGCCGGGCTTGGGCATGCCGTGGGCCATCATCCAGCGCCGCCAGACGTTCTGCGAGCGGGCGTGGCCGCCCTTCCAGAACTGGAGGACGATGAGGGGCGAGCGCACCTCCTCGCCCGGCAGCAGCTTGAAGCGCGTCAGCTCCTGCCCGGCGGTGACGCGCAGGCCTTTCCCGTCGTCGCGGGCGAAGTCGGCCGCCCACTGGCCCGGCCAGCCCACCACGGCGATGAGGCCGTCGTCCACCGTCGAGGCGATGTTGAAATACGACATGTCGGTGTTGGTGGGGCGGCCGCCCGCCGCGCCGACGCGCTTGGTCGTCTTCGCCTCCAGTTTCGTCTCCAGGGGGCCGTAGTCGTTGCCGTTCGCCGGGGAGCCCACATTGTGGTGGAGGACGAACTCGCCGGTGTCCCCGCGCTCCAGGCGCAGGTCGAGGGCCTGGATGTTTTCCAGGAGGGGCGTGTCCCTGGTGCCGGTGTTCTTGAAGTGCAGGGTCCACTCCACCGTCGGGAAATCGTGGTACGCGATCCCCTCGCAGCGCAGGACCAGCCCCGTCTCCGGGTCGGTGCAGGTGATGGTGTGGCCCGTGCGGGCGTCGTCGAGCCGCTTCTCAGCCCGCTCCACCTTCCAGCCTTTCAGCAGGTCGGCGGAGGGCTTTCCCCCGTAGACAAAGGAGAAGGGCGGCGTGTCGCCGTCCGGCACGACGGGGCTTCCCGGCATGGGCAGCTCGTCCAGCCACAGCTCCGAGCCGTCGGCCAGGGTGACCTTCGCGTCGGCCCACTCCCCCTGGTCGGCGGAGATGCCGTCCCCGGCGTCGCCCATCTCCAGCGTGAACTCCGCCGCGCCCGCGAGGTCCACGGACACGGGCACGCCCGGATCGCCGCCGTGCAGGACGCCCGAGGTGAAGAGGGCCTTCCCCCCGGCCACCACCGAGAAGACCCCGGAGCCCCTGCCGCCCGCCGTGTCCCCGTTGTTGTCCATGCCCGCCACGGCGGTCAGGGTCTTTGCGGGCCCCGGCAGGCGCACGAGGAGTTTGCTGTCGGCATGGCAGTAGAGGCCGCGCGCGTGCTCCGTCTCCCCGATGCGCAGAGGCTTTCCAAAACGCCCGTTCTTCTGCACGGGGTTGTGGTTGTCCAGCACCACGAGCGACGGCGCGGGGGGAAGGGCCGTGTCGCCGGCGAACTTCGCCCGCGCCCAGCGGTCCGCCGTGGCCAGCTCGTCGGGGCTGGGGGAGACGGCCCCCGCCGCGGCGCACAGCGCCGCAAGGCCCATGAACAGCACTGAAACGCGTTTCATGACAACGCCCTCCCTTGGTGGAAAGTTCCGGGTCCGCCCGGCGGCGGACCGGAGACATTATAGTCCCGCGCCCACGCGGTTCCCACCGCCGCGGAAGGGAAAAAGGAAACGCCCCCGCGCCGGAACGCGGGGGCGGAGGCACGGCAGACTACCGGAGGCCGGCGTGGTACTCCTGGAGGGAGCGGATGGCGTGCTTTCCCCCGCGGCGGGCGGCAATGCCGCGGGCGGCGGCCAGAGCCGCCGCGGCCGTCGTGATGTAGGGGATCTTGTTGCGGATGGCGGCCTTGCGGATGTAGGAGTCGTCGGAGACGCCGTAACGGCCGTTGGGCGTGTTGATGACGAGCTGGACCTCGCCGTTGCTCAGGGCGTCCACCAGGTTGGGCCGCTCCTCGTGCAGCTTGCTGGCGGGGTCGGCCTCGACGCCGTTTTCGGCGAGGAAGGCGCGGGTGCCCTTCGTGGCGAGGAGGCGGAAGCCCTGCGCCTTGAGGATGCGGGCGGCCTCAAGCACGGCGGCCTTGTCGGTGTCGTTCACCGTGACGAGGGCGGTCCCCTCCAGCGGCAGGCGGGACTGGGTGGCCTCCTGGGCCTTGAAGAAGGCCATGCCGAAGGACTCCGCCAGGCCGAGGACCTCGCCGGTGGAGCGCATCTCGGGGCCGAGCAGGGGGTCCACCTCGGGGAACATGTTGAAGGGGAAGACGGACTCCTTCACGCCAAAGTGGGGAATGGGGAGGTTCTTGAGGTTCAGGTCGGCGATCTTCGCGCCGAGCATGATTTTGGCGGCAATCTTCGCCATGGGGATGCTGCATATCTTGGAGACGAGGGGCACGGTGCGCGAGGCGCGCGGGTTGGCCTCCAGGATGTACACGGTGTCTTTGTGGATGGCGTACTGGATGTTCATCAGGCCGACCACGCCCAGCTCGACGGCGATGCGGCGCGTGTACTCGCAGATGGTGTCCAGGTGGAGCTGCGGGATGCTGACCGGCGGGATGACGCAGGCCGAGTCGCCGGAGTGAATGCCCGCCTGCTCGATGTGCTCCATGACGGCGGGCACGAAGGCGTCCGTGCCGTCGCAGATGGCGTCGGCCTCGCACTCCGTGGCGTTTTCGAGGAACTTGTCAATGAGGATGGGGCGCTCGGGGGTGACGCCGACGGCGGCGGCCATGTACTGCCGCATCATGTCGTCGTCGTGGACCACCTCCATGCCGCGGCCGCCGAGGACGTAGGACGGCCGCACCATGAGCGGGTAGCCGATGTCGCCGGCGATGGCGAGGGCCTCGTCCACGCTGACGGCCATGCCCGACTTCGGCTGCGGGATGCCGAGGCGCTCCATGACCTGGCGGAAGCGGTCGCGGTCCTCGGCGAGGTCAATGGTGTCCCACGTGGTGCCGAGGATGCGGACGCCCGCCTCGGCCAGCTCGCGGGCGATGTTCAGCGGGGTCTGGCCGCCGAACTGCACGATGACGCCCTCGGGTTTTTCCTTTTCGTGGATGCTCAGGACGTCCTCTACCGTGAGCGGCTCGAAGTAGAGCTTGTTCGACGTGTCGTAGTCCGTGGAGACCGTCTCGGGGTTGCAGTTGACCATGATGGACTCGATGCCCAGCCCGCGCAGGGCGAAGGCCGCGTGCACGCAGCAGTAGTCGAACTCGATGCCCTGGCCGATGCGGTTGGGCCCGCCGCCGAGGACCATCACCTTGCGCGCGTCCGTCGCGGTGGTCGCGTCCGGGCGGTTGTAGGTGGAGTAATAGTAGGCCGCGTTCTCCACGCCGCTCACGGGCACGGCGTCCCAGCCCTCCACCACGCCGAGGGCGACGCGGCGGCGGCGGATGTCGGCCTCGGGCACGGCGAGGATTTTGGCCAGGTACTTGTCGGCGAAGCCGTCCTTCTTGGCCTGGACCAGCAGGTCGTCGGGCGGCATGCTCCCCTTGTGGGCGAGCATCTTCTCCTCCAGCTCCACCAGCTCCCGCATCTGCTCGATGAACCACGCCTTGATGTGCGTGCGGGCGTGGAGCTCCTCGGTGGTCGCGCCCTTGCGCAGGGCCTCGTATAGGATGAACTGGCGCTCGCTGGTGGCCGTGCTCACCAGGCGCAGGAGCTGCTCCAGGGGCTTCTCGTTGAAGTCCTTGGCGAAGCCGAGGCCGTGGCGGCCCGTCTCCATGGACCGGATCGCCTTCTGGAACCCCTCCTTGTAGGTCTTGCCGATGCTCATGGCCTCGCCGACGGCGCGCATCTGCGTGCCCAGCTTGTCCTCGACGCCCTTGAACTTCTCAAAGGCCCACCGGCAGAACTTCACCACCACGTAGTCGCCCCACGGCGTGTACTTCTCCAGCGTGCCGTCGCGCCAGTAGGGGATCTCGTCCAGCGTGAGGCCGCCCGCGAGCAGCGATGACACCATGGCGATGGGGAAGCCCGTGGCCTTGGACGCGAGGGCCGACGACCGCGACGTGCGCGGGTTGATCTCGATCACCACGACGCGGTCCGTCTTCGGGTCGTGGGCGAACTGCACGTTCGTGCCGCCGATGACCTGGATGGCGTCCACGATGGCGTAGGAGTACTTCTGGAGGCGCTGCTGCAGCTCCGGGGCGATGGTCAGCATGGGCGCCACGCAGTAGGAGTCGCCCGTGTGCACGCCCATGGCGTCCACGTTCTCAATGAAGCACACCGTGATCATCTGGCCCTTGGCGTCGCGCACCACCTCCAGCTCCAGCTCCTCCCACCCGAGGACCGACTCCTCGACCAGGATCTGGCCGACCATGCTCGCCGCCAGCCCGCGCGCCGCGATGGTGCGCAGCTCCTCCAGGTTGTAGACCAGCCCGCCGCCCGTGCCGCCCATGGTGTAGGCCGGCCGGATCACGACGGGGTAGCCCAGCCCCTCGGCGATCTTCTCCGCCTCCGCCACGCTGTAGGCCAGCTCGCTCTTCGGCATCTCGATGCCGAGGCGGTCCATCGCGTTTTTGAACTCCTGCCGGTCCTCGCCCCGCTCGATGGCGTCCACCTGCACCCCGATCACCTTCACGCCGTATTTGTCCAGCACGCCCGCCTTGTGCAGTTCCGACGACAGGTTCAGGCCCGTCTGGCCGCCCAGGTTCGGAAGCAGCGCGTCCGGCCGCTCCTTCGCGATGATCTCCGTCATGCGCTCCACGTTCAGCGGCTCGATGTACGTCACATCCGCCATTTCCGGGTCCGTCATGATCGTGGCGGGGTTCGAGTTCACCAGCACGATCCGGTAGCCCAGTTTGCGCAGGGCCTTGCAGGCCTGTGTCCCCGAGTAGTCAAACTCGCACGCCTGGCCGATGACAATGGGGCCGGAGCCGATGATCATGACCGTCTTGATGTCGTCGCGTCGCGGCATGGGAGGTCTCCTGTGGTGGTGGTACTGCCCGGGAAAGCGCGCGGTCCGGCGGATCGAAGGCCCCGACCTCAGCCCGAAGAGGGGCGTCCACCGGCCGCTTTGGCGCGGTAAGATACCACACCGGACCGCCCCGGGGCCAGCGGCAGGCTGCTTCCGGTTCACGAACTGCCCGCACCCCTCTAATCACCGCCTGGAATGCGGCCTTCGACCGGGCCAAAGATGCGGCAGACTTGCCGGATAGGGGCGAATTGCGGCATCAGCCTGCCGGACAGGGCCTCATGCGGCCGGCATGGACGGCAGGACGTCATGGACGGCGCTGCCCCGGGGGCTCCGGTCATTTCTCCAGGGCGGCGCGCTGTTCGGCGCCGGTCTGGTAGAGCCTGGGGCGGGCGGCGTCGAAGGGGGTGTGCGAGGCGGCGGCCTCGGCGAGAACATCCTCCGCGGGTGCTCCCGCGGCGAGGCGTTTCCGCAGCTCGGACCCGCCTGCCAGGGCGTCGAAGTGGGGCTTCCACGTCAGGGCGTCCGCGTGGCGCTTCACCAGCCACGCCAGAACGGCGGTGACCAGCGCGAAGGGCCGCGCGGCGTTCCGGTCGGTGAACCCGACATCCACGCCCCGGCACAGCAGGCCCTTGTACTCCGGGCTGGCGGCCTTGCCGGGGATGGCCTTGGGGATGTAGAGCGTTTTCTTGAGGGTCATGCCGACGGCGTGGGGGCTTGCCGACAGGGCGTCCACCAGCCCCTCGGCGTCCAGCCAGGGCGCGCCGAAGCGCAGGAAGGGCGTTTCGGTGCCGCGGCCCTCGTTGAGGTTCACGCCCTCGAAGAGGCAGGTGCCCGCGTAGGCGAGGGCGCTGTCGAAGGACGGCAGGTTGGGCGACGGCGGCACCCAGGGCAGGGCGCACTGGTCGAAGAGCAGCTCGCGCCGCCAGTTCTCCACGGGTTTCACGGTGAGGTCGAGTTTCTTCTTCCCCGGGAGGCCCGCCTGGAAAAAGAGGGCCAGCTCGCCCATGGTCATGCCGTGGCGCACGGGCACGGCGGCGGCGCACACCAGCGAGGTGGTGTCGGCGGGCAGGCCGCCCTCCAGCACAACGCCGCCCAGGGGATTGGGGCGGTCGAGCACCATCACAGGCACCCCCGCCTCCGCACAGGCCTCCAGACACCCCTTCATGGTGGCCATGTAGGTGTACCAGCGCGCGCCCACGTCGGGCAGGTCCACCACCATGAGGTCCACGCCCGAGAGCTGGCCACCGATGGGGCGCTTCTGGTCGCCGTAGAGGCTGATCACCGGCACGGGCCCGGCGGTGGACGTGCCCACGCTCTCGCCCGCCTCCGCCTGCACGCGCAGGCCGTGCTCCGGGGCAAAGAGGACGCCCACCCGCACGCCGGGGTCCAGCCCCAGCACGTCCAGCGCGGGCCGCTCCAGACGGTCCACGGCGGCGGTGTTGGTGAGCAGCGCCGTCTTGCGCTTCCCGCGCACGCCGTCGAAACTGTCGCGCAGGAGCATGTCGAGGCCGTTCTGCGCGTTGCACGACGCGGGGTAGCGGTCCAGCGCGACCGCCGTGTGGAACATGCGGCGCAGGGTGCCGTTGTCCCGCCGCGCGCGCGACGGGTGGCAGGTGTTGGACAGCAGGATGACGAAGAGGCCCGTGGCGCGGTCCATCCACAGGCTGGTGCCCGTGAAGCCCGTGTGGCCGAAGACCGTCCGCGCGGGGAGGAAGCCGTTGGCCCCCGTCTCGCGCGGGTCGAGCCACCAGCCGAGGCCCTGCCAGGGATAGGTCGGGACGCGGCCCGGCAGCAGCATCTCGTCGAGGGTTTCCGGCTTGAAGAGTTTTCCATCGAGCAGGGCGCGGCAGAACAGCGCGAGGTCCGGCGCGGTGCTGAAGAGGCCCGCGTGGCCCGAGACCCCGCCCATGGCGAAGGCATTCTCGTCGTGGACCTCGCCGCACAGGAGCCGCCCCCGCCACGCGCATTGCTCCGTGGGCGCGCAGCGCGGCCGCAGGTTCTCCGGCGGGGTGAACATCGTGTCGCGCATTTTCAGCGGCGCGAAGACGCGGCGTTTGACGAACTGGGCGAGGGGCTCGCGGGCGGCCTTCTCGGCCACCTGGCCGAGGAGGATGAAGCCGAGGTCGGAGTAGACGCGCGCGGCCCCCGGCGGGTGGTCCAGCGAAAGCGCGGCAATGCGGCCGACCATGTCCTCCGGCCCCGTGATCTCCTTGTACCAGAGTTTGAAGGGCTCCAGGCCGCTGGTGTGCGTGATGAGGTGGCGCAGGGTGAAGCGGTCCAGCCCCGGCAGGGGCAGCCACTCCGACACCCGCTGGTCCAGCGAGAGCTTGCCGTCCTCTTTCAGGAGCATGACGGCGGTGGTGGTGGAGACCACCTTGGTGAGCGAGGCGAGGTCGTAGACCGTGTCCAGCGCGGCGGGCTCGGGGGCGGGTTCCCGCCGGCGCAGGCCCGTCGCGCCGGAGAACAGCGTCTCCGCGCCGCAGCCCACCAGTGCCACGGCGCCGGGGGCCTTCGCCTTCTCCACGGCCCGCGCGAGGATCCGCCCCAGATCAACCGTCATGCCAGGGCGTTCCGGGCCACAGCCAGGGCCGTCGCGTACTTGCGGGCGTTCTCGGTGATCTCGGCGAACCTGCCCGCCTTGATGAGGTCCTTGCCCGCGAGGTTGCCCCCGACGCCGATGGCCGACACGCCTGCGGCCACGAAGGCCGCGAGATTGTTCAGGTCCACGCCGCCCGTGGGCACCAGCGGGATGTTCGGCAGGGGCGCGCGCACCGCCTTGATGTAGTCCAGGCCGCCCAGCGACGCGGGGAAGACCTTGACCATGTCCGCGCCCGCCTCCCAGGCGGTGAAGATTTCCGTGGGCGTGAAGGCGCCCGGCAGGCAGGGGCAGCCGTAGCGGTGGGCCGTCTCGATGACCCCCGGCGCGAGCACCGGGCTCACCACATAGCGCGCCCCCGCGAGGATGGCCAGCCGCGCCGTCTCCGCGTCGAGCACGCTGCCCACGCCGAGGCAGATGTCCGTGGCCGACAGCCGCGCCGCGGCCAGCTCCAGGCAGCGCAGCGCGCCCGGCGTCGTCATCGTCACCTCGATGCAGCGGATGCCCCCCTCCGCCACGGCCTCCACCACGCGGACCAGGTCCTCCCCGCTGTCCGCGCGGATGATCGCGATAATCCCGTGTCGCCGGATGTAGTCGAGAACCGTCATTTTGTCCATGGGTCTGCGCTCCTCCGTTGGGGCGCCGCGCGCGGCGCCGGGTGTCCGAAACGCTATGGTATAGTAAGGCGCGCGAAAAAGTCGAGAGCGGCGCGCGGCTCACCGGACCCCCTTCTCGGCCCCGTCCGGGGTCTTCAAGAACACGGGTCCGGCGCCCGCCAGGGCGCCGGACCGTCTGCATCGTTCACTGTGCCGGATGTGTCAGTCGCGCCGGGCGCCGCCGAGCGTCGCCAACAGCGCCAAAGCCATGCCGCCGAGGAAGAGGTCGCCCAGGCGCGCCTTGAGGCCGCCGGGGCTGAGGGCGTTTTTGGCGCAGGCGCAGCCGCCGCATCCCCCCTCGTCCGCGATGCCCAGCTCGTCGCGGCCGAGCGCGCCGTCCCCGTTGGTGTCGAGGAGGTCGAACACGGCCTGGGAGAGGGAGGGCAGGACCGCCTGGGCCTCGGCGAAGGACAGGGTGCCGCCGCCGTCGGTGTCCGCCTGGGAGAAGGCCTCCGCCAGCGCGCCGCGCGCGGCCTGGGCCGCGGCGGGGTCCGCGCCCTTGGACACGGAAAGGTCCACCGCAAAACCGGCGGCCACCCCGGTGCCCGCGGCGGGGCTCTGGCTGATGACCCGGCCCGCCGCTACGGTCTCGCTGAAGACCTCGGTGACCGCGCCGAGCGTCAGGCCCGCCGCGCCCACGGCCGCGCCCGCCGCCGCCTGCGTCATCCCCGCCACGTTGGGCACGGTGCCGGGCTGCACCCCTTTGGACACCACGAGGGCCACGGCGGAGCCGGGGGCCGCCTCCGCGCCCGCCTCCGGATTCTGGCTGATCACCTGGCCCGAGGGCACCGTCGCGCTGTACACCTCGGTGACAAGACCCAAGGTCATCCCCGCCGCGCCCACGGCCGCGCCCGCCGCCGCCTGCGTCATCCCGATCGTGTTCGGAACGCTGACCGGGGCCGGTCCTTCGGAGACCACGACATCCACGACGGAGCCGGGGGCCGCCTCCGTGCCCGCCGCCGGGCTCTGGCTGATGATCTGCCCGGCGGGCACCGCCGGATCGCAGGCCTCCGTGACCGCGCCGAGCGCCAGGCCCGCCGCGCCGATGGCCGCGCCCGCCGCCGTCTGCGTCATGCCGGCGACATCGGGAACCGTGGCGGGCTGCACGCCCTTGGACACGGTGAGGGCGACCGCCGCGCCGGGAAGCACGCTCACGCCCGCCGCCGGACTCTGGCCGGAAACCTGCCCGGCGGGCACCGTCGCGCTGAAGGCCTCCGTGACCGCGCCGAGCGCCAAGCCCGCGCCGGTGATCGCGGCCGCCGCGTCGGTCTGCGTCATGTCGGCGACGTCCGGGACGGCGACGGGCTCGGGGCCCTTGGACACAAGGATGTTCACCGGCGTGCCCGGGGCGACCATGGCACCCGCCCCCGGGTTCTGACTGACCACCTGCCCGACGGGCACCACCGCGCTGTACTGCTCCGCGGCCATGCCCAGGGTCAGCTCCGCCGCGCCAAGCGCGGCCTCGGCCTCCAGTTGCATCATCCCCGAGAGGTCCGGAACCGCCCGGTCGCCGGGGGGCGCGGAGCCCTTGGACACCTCCAGATCCACCGCGGATCCCGGGGCCGCCAACGCGCCGGCGGCCGGGGCCTGGGCGGTCACGATTCCCGCCGGAACCGTGTCGCTGTAACTTTCCGTCACCACGCCCAGCACCAGCCCCGCCGCGCCGACGGCCGCGCCCGCGGCGGCCTCCGTCATGCCGGCGACGTCGGGAACCGTGACAGGCTCCACACCCTTCGACACGACCAGGTCCACGGCCTCACCGGGGCCGATGTCCGAGCCCGCCGCCGGGATCTGGATGACCACCTGCCCGGCGGGCGCCGACGCGTCCCACTGCTCCATGACCACGCCGACGGCGAGGCCCGCGCCCGTGAGGGCGGCCTCCGCGTCCGCCTGCGCCAGCCCCAAGACATAGGGCACCACGACGCAGGGCCCCCGCGAAACCACGAGGGCAACGGCATTCCCCGTGTACAGCTGCGCGCCCGCCTCGGGGAACTGGCTGATGACCAGGCCTGCGGGCACCGTGTCGCTGCACTGCTCCGTCGTTGTGGAAATCACCAGGTTTACCGTGTCCAGAAGTGCGAAGGCGGTGTCCTGTGTCTGGCCGGTCACGTCCGGGACCGCCACGAGGATGCGGTCGAGCACGTCCACATCCAGGGTCTTCGTGTCGGAGAGCTGCGGGTCGCCGTCGTCGGCCGCCGAGAATGTCATGGTGAAGTGCTGTCCCGCCGTGCCCGGACCGGGCCGCCAGGTGAACATGCCGGTCGCGGGGTCCACCTGCGCGCCGTCGGGCAGCCCCGAGCCGGAGAAGGCCAGGGGGTCGTCATTGGGGTCGAGGGCGCAGAGGGCCACCTCCAGTCGCTGCCCCTCGCGGACACTCCGGGGGGGGATGGTGTCCAGACGGGGCCCGTAGTTGGGCTCGTTGTAATGGGAGTTCCAGACGGCCAGCGTCACGGTGGTGTCGGTCTGGCTGACGATGCACACCTTCCACCCGTACTGGCCGGGCCCACCGGGCGCGTCCTTGGGGTTGCCCGTGCCGCCGGCATAGCCCAGTCCGATACCGGCCCCGAGCCAGTACGCGCCCAGCCGCCCAGTGTCGGTCCGTTCAGCGGCCCACCGAAACTCCTCGTCGGCGGTGTAGCCCGGGGCGTTGATGCCGTAGAACTGGGTGGAGGGAAGCACCACGCCGACATCCCAGTCTTTCGTGACCCACTTGTAGCTGCCCCCGGCGTAGCCCGGCCCGCGGTTCACGTATTCGGAGCCGGGATAGAACCCGTACTCATCGAGGAACATGCTCACGGCGGGGCGGCCGGGGAAATCCACGGGATCCGTCCCGTAGACCAGCGGCGGCAGCAGGGTGAAGCCGGCGGTGTCGTTCAGGCTGAACGCCGCGTCGCGCATCTGGCATTTTCCGGTGAGGTTGGCACCCTCGTTGAGATACCCGTAGACCTCCCAGTAGGGGTCCCGGAGGGGTTCCGGATGCGCGTCGACCAGCAGCATCCGTCCCTTGGGCCCGAATCCCGGATAATCCCGCAAGGACCCGAAGAGGTAGTTGTCCTCGTAGTGGTTGTTGTTGTACCAGACCAGCAGACCCGTGTCCGCCGCGCCGTAGGGGCCGGCGGGGTCCCCCAGGACGCTGTCAAACCCGCCGGTAGCGCCGGTGTTGCGCCACTGGAGGTAGTAGTTGTGGGTGAAGGTCTGCGTGCCGTTGGAGACCATCCACGGCTCCGTGTAGGCCCAGCCGCCGCCGCCCGACTCCCCGTCGTCCGAAAACAGGACGGTGGTGTCCGCCTCCACGCGGACATTGTCCAGGAAGACGCCCTCGTAGGTGGTGCCCCAGTCCGTCATATACCAGAACCGCACCAGAATGTCCTGCCCGGCATAGGCCGCAAGGTCGAAGGTCTCGGTGCTGTAGTCGGGAAACGCGCTGGAATAACCGGTGAACCCGCCGATGCCCGCCGCGCACAGGTCATCGGGAAACCCGTTGGACGTCCCAATCCATCCCGAATCATGCGTGCAGACCGTGTGCGCGTTGGTCAGGGTGTTCCAGGTGGTGCCCGCGTCCGCGGAGACCTGCACCCAGAGGAAGTCCCACTCGGTCTCAATGCCATAGACCATATCCACGCTCAGTGTGGCCACCGGGGAGCCGGGCAGCGTGATGGGCGCGTTCAGGGTCATCTGCGCGTTGGCGACCTCTTCCGCGCCGCCCCACCAGCCATACGCCCCCTGCGGAGTGACCGCCAGGGGAAGGGCGCCGTCCTCCAGCGCGATCTTCGCGCCGCGGGGGGTGGCAGCGGCCGTGCCCGCCTGGTCCAGCGTGACCACGGAAGTCTCCGCGGGGTCGGAAAGAACCGTGGGGTTCAGCCAGCCAACCTTGTCGAGGTTCCAGGGGTCCAGCGCGGCGGGCTGAAACCCGGCGGGAAACCCCGTCACCGGATCCGCCATCGGCGTCCAGATGCCGGGGGAGGTGTCGGCCTCGCCCGTGGGATCCGCCAGACTGTCCGCACCCAGGTACCCGGCGAGGTGCCGCGCCACGGCGGACACTCCGGTGTTCTCCGGCAGGATCACATAGGACGTCGCGGAGATGTTGTTGACCGCGTCCACAAGATACGGCGTGGTCAGGACGCTGGCCCGCGACCACAGCGCCGACTCGCCGTAGGCCGTCCGGTTCAGCAGTTCCGCCGAAGACTCCTCCTCCCCGTAGCCCGCGTGGATGATGAACAGCCGGTCAATCACGCCGTCGGCGTCCAGGTCGTAGTTGAAGAAACTGAACCCCGGAATGGTGTGCTGTATGGCGACGAGGGCGTCCAGCGCGTCGCCCACAAACGAGGCGGGGCTGCCCGCCCCCGCGATGGGCGAGCCGTCCACCGAACCGCCGGACCGGCCGCCGGGGCAGCAGTCCGCCCCGTACCACGCCATGGAGTGCGGAACGGTGAGCCAGCCGATGACGTCGCCGTTGACGGTGTACTGGCTGTTGGACATGTCGAGGAAGTACTGGCGCACCGACTTTCCCGTGAAATCGGCGGACACCGGCGACGTGTCCTGCCGCAGGTAGTTGAACGTCACCCCGCCTCCGAACAGCATCTGCTGGTACCAGTTGGCCGAGAAGTCCTCCGTCCAAATCATGGTCCCCGACGGGTCCGCCGCCGACAGGGGGCGCGGAATCTGGTTGTGCAGCGGACCGGAAGGCGTGAACCGCTGGGCCGTCGTCATCGTCAGCGAGCAGTCGCAGTAGATGCCGGTGAATCCCACCGGCTCGGCCACGCCCAGGGCGTCCCAGGTGGACGAGCTGAGCACACCCGCCTCCCCCTCGCCCTCCGCCCCCTCGGGGATGAAGTCAAAGGTGTCCGTGCCCGCGAACTCCACCAGCAGGACCAGCACCCGCTCGGTGCCCGTGACCGCCTTGTCCCCGACGCCCTTTCCCCCGGCGGGGGAAGGATAGACATTCAGCCGCTCTGCGGGCGGCGAGGCCGCCGCCATGCCCGAACACACCGCCCCGCCCAGCACGAGCAGCGCGGCAAGAAAATGAAAAGACGCCTTGAGAGACCCGTTGGTGACCATGATCCCGTTTCCTCCGTTCGGTTCCAAGACCGGTTCAGCACGCGATACGCCCTTCAGAATAGCACACCGCCCCCCAAAATGAACCAACAAAAATGTGATTTATCCGGAAACCGCGCACGGCCGGTCTCCGTTCAGGCGGCGTCCTGTGGTATCTTACCGGCACCGGTCGAGTCCGGAAAACGGCCCCCAACGGAGGTTTTCAAGATGACGAATCCCGTGGTGTTTGCGGTGGCGGCGCACCCCGATGATGTGGAGTTCATGATGGCGGGCACGCTCCTGCGGCTGCGCGACGCGGGGTGTGAGCTGCATGTGATGAATGTGGGCTCGGGCAACTGCGGCAGCCAGACCATGGACGGCCCCACGGCGGCCGCGACGCGGCTGGAGGAGGCCCGCGACGCCGCCCGGGTCCTCGGCGCGACGCTGCACCCGCCCCTCGCCCACGACCTGGAGATCACCTACCGCGTGGACCTCCTGCGGCGGCTCGCCGCCGTCATGCGGGAGGTGAACCCCGCCATCGTCCTCGCGCAGTGCCCCCTGGACTACATGGAGGACCACATGATCACCGCGCGGCTCGCCGTCACGGCGGCCTTCTCGCGCGGCATGCCCAACTTCATCACCGACCCGCCGACGGTCCCCGTGGCCGGGGCCGCCGCCGTCTACCACGCCCTCCCCTACGGCCTCTGCGACGGCCTGCGCAACCGCGTCCGCCCCCACTGCTACGTGGACATCTCGCCGGTCCTCGACCGGAAGCGCGCCGCCCTCGCCTGCCACCGCAGCCAGCGCGAATGGCTCGACGCCAGCCAGGGCCTCGACAGCTATGTCACCGCCATGGCGGACATGGCCCGCGAGGTCGGTCGGTGGTCCGGCCAATTCCAACACGCCGAAGGCTGGATCCGCCACTCGCACCTTGGCTTCTGCGGCCCCGAAGACCACCCCCTCCGCGACCTCCTCGGCGGCGCGGTGATGGAGGCGGAGGGGTAGATCACTCAACACACCATTCATCCGAGGGGCAAGGAAGACAAGGTCGGCGGGACGCCGGCGCTACGTGACGCGCTGTTGACGCCCGCGCCGCGAGAGTTAGGGCAGTTTAGAATGAACCATGGCCGCCCTTGCATGTGCGGGTTTTTCTTCCCCGGAGGGGAAGAATGTGAATAGCCGGAGGCGACCGAAGGGAACCTCCGGACAGAAGTCCGGAGAACAGCAACCCCGAAGGGGTTGAATGTGTGTTGCCTGCGGCCCGGTCTGCGAACCCGTTCACATTCAACCCCTTCAGGGTTGGGATTCTCCGGACCGCTGACCGGAGGTTCCCTTCGGTCGCCTCCGGCTATTCACATTTGTCCCCTTCGGGGACATTGGCCCTGAAACGCCCCACGCATAGGCACTGAACCCACACCAACGCCTTTGGGGCGGCGCACCGCCCTGGTTTGTTGTCTGCCTACTGCGCGGGCGGGGGGGCGGTTTCGGGCGCCGCCGGGGCCGGCTCGGGGGCGGCGGGGGGCGTGGGGGGGGCGATCTCGTAGGTGGCGTTGATGCGGCGGACCATTTCGATCATGCCGGTGTGGACGGCGGGGGCGACGTCGGGGCCGCCGGAGTTCTCCTCGCCGTACTGGGATTTCTCGTAGACGTTGGGCTTTTCGGTGTCCCACTGGCTCTTGGGGATGATGTAGCCGATCTCGTCGTTGGCGAGGCCGAACAGCAGGGACTGGCGGGCGCGCTGGCGGGCCTCCATCTGCACGGGGGGAACCTCGACGGGGGCCACCTCGAAGTCGCGGCCGGGCTTGGCCTCGATGCCGCCGACCACAATTTCGGAGTAGATTTCGCCGGGGGCGGTGGCGACGAGGGCGTCGCCCACGCGCAGGGCGTTGACCTCGGTCTTGGAGTGGCCGCCCCAGTAGTACCCCTCGTGGATGAAGCCGAACATGATGAGCCATTTGAACATGCCGGTCATGGGGGCCTTGATGGTCTTTCCGGCCACGGCAAGGAAGGGGTTCTCGTTCTTCCAGGCGCTGGGGCCGCGCAGGGCCTCGAGGGCCTTTTCGGCGATGTTGTAGCCGAGGTTCTCGGCCTTCTCGAAGGTGCCGTCCTCGGCGATGCCGGAGCCGTCGCGCTTGGGCACGTCGGCGTGGAGCGGGTTGGCCAGGCCGCCGATGGGGCCCTGCACGAAGAGGCAGGTGCCGCCGAGCCCCTCGACGGGGCGCGGGCCGGGGATGCCCTCCTCCATGCCCAGGCGCAGCCAGTTGCAGAAGTCGGAGGTGAGGAAGCCGTTGCTTCCGCCCAGGGCCTCGGGGTGGTTCCCCCAGTTGACCAGGGTGGCGATGGTCTTGTCGGTGCCGCGCACAGCGAAGCGCCACAGGTACGCGTTGTCGTCGAGGACGACGGGGCGGCGGGAGTCGTGGTTGAAGGCCTCGCGGGGGAGGAGTTCCGCGGTGGCGCAGGTCATGTCGGAGGGGCGCAGGCCCGCGACGGCCTCCTCGATGGCCTCCTTGGCCTTCTTCTTGATGGACTCGACGTAGGCCCGGTCGTAGTTCAGCACGGGCACCGCCCCGCTGAAGATTTCCATGGTGTCCGGCACCTCGTGGCTGTGCGTGGACGAGAAGATGATGTGGTCAATCTTGGCGGCCGGGTTCACGGACTTGCGGATGTCTATGTACTCGTTGTGGTAGATGCCGATGGCGTCAATGGAGACGATGACCACGGTCACGCCGTTGTTGCGCAGGGCCAGGGCGCGCACCCACTGCGGGTCGTTGATCCCCTTCGCGGGGCGGTTGGAGTTGAACCCGGCCACCCACACGGGGTCGAAGCGGCCGTTCCCGTTGCGGTCCACATAGGAGTCGCCGGACTGGGCCGCCTTCGCCGGGTCGTAGAGCTTGAATTTCTTGTTGACGGCGGCAAAGAGCGCCTTCTGCCAGGGCGTGAGCGTGTCGGGCACGATGTCGTACTGGGTGTTGTTGTTGCCGTCCACCCAGCTGTCGTACCTCTCGAGGTCGATGGTGATGTCGCGCTTGGCGACGCCCGCCTGGATGGGCCCGGCGGGCTCGGAGGGCTGCCCGGCGGGCAGGGTGAAGTCCAGGGTGTAGCCGTGGTGCGGCCCCCGGCGCAGGGAGTAGTACCACAGTCCGATGAGGACCACGAGCAGGACCAGCGCGGTGATGATCTTGTGGCGGCGGATGAAGGCGTCTTCTGAGAACATGAACTCGCTCCATTGGGCCGCGGACGGCGTCCGTCCGGCGGAGGTGACGGGATCGCGGGGAGGCGGGGCGCTGCCCGCGCGGCGGCGGATGGAAACCCGCCAACACCGGCTTTCCCGGACTGCTGGGCGGATTATAGCACGCCCGGCCGCCGGGCGTCATGCGTCAGGAGGCGTTCCGCGAGGTGACGGTCTTGCCGGAGTAGTACTTGGCGAGCACCCGGTCTATGGCGCTGTTGGTGGCGACGACGGCCTCGATGTGCGCGCCCGTGGCGTGCTGCAGGTCCTCCAGGGCAATGAGATCCAGGGGGTTGGCCATGGCCACGGTGAGGGTGCCGCCCTCGAAGACAAGGGGAACGGAGCGGTGCTTCACCGCCACGGTCTGCGGCACCATCCGCATGGCGTCGGGGGTCATCTCGCGCTCCAGATTGTCCACGAAACGGGTGCGCAGCTGCGCGGCCAGGGTGGCGCCGACGGCCTCCTCGGTGGTGTAGCCCTGCTCGACCAGAATGGCGCCCAGACGCCGCCTGGGATCGGCGGCCTGAAGCCGTATGGCCTCCTCCAGCTGCGCCTGGGTGATGATGTCCGCCTCCACCAGGATCTCACCGAGCTGCTTGCGCGCGGCGCGGGTTCGCCGGCCCCGGCCGCCCTCGGTGCGGTTTCGGGGCCCCGACGGCAGGGGGGCGACGTCCAGATCGGCGGGCATCCGGCCGCCGTCCAGGTCCGGGGAGATCGGGGGCAGGTCCAGATCGTCGGAGAAAAAGGCCGTCCCGCCCGCAGGCGCCCCGCCGAGCGGGGCCGATATCTGCTCCTCCAGGGGGGTGGACCCGGCGTGGCGCTCGTACCGGGGCACCGTGGGGCGCTCGGGCTTGCCGGCCTCCGCGCGCGCCCTCAGCCGCAGCACCCGTGTGCGCTCCACCTCCAGCTCCGCCTCAAGCTTGGCGATGCGGGTCCGGGCGTCGGCGGCGTCGGTCACATGAAGGCTAAGCCCCTCCACCTGCCCGCAGAGCATCTTCTTCTCCAGTTCGAGTTTGGCAAGGTCCTCTTCCCGCGCCTCCAGGCGCGCCGCCAGCTCACTCTTCTCCGTCTCCAGCGCCGCCGTCCGTTCCTGCGCCGTCCGGAGCGCATCGTCCCCGGAGGCCGCCCCCGCCAGCGCCGTCTCCAGCTCCGCAATGCGCGCGTGCTGCGCCTCCGCCGCCGCCTGGGCGGTCCGCGCCTGATCCGCAGCCCGTTCCGCCGCCTGCTCCTCCGCCCGCGCGGCTTCGATCCGCGCCGCCTCGGCCGCGGCTGCGGCCTCTGCCAGCGAGGTCCGCAGCGTCTCCGTTGCCCGTGCGGCGTCTTCGGCCGCGCCGCGCAGGGCGGCCACCTCCTGCTCCAGCGGGGAAAGTTCGGCGAGACGCGCCTGCGCCGCCGCGAGGGTTTCGTACAGGGTGGCCGTCTCGGCGTTTGCGGAACGGCTTTCCGCCAGCTCCGCGCGAAGGGCTGCGGCGGCGGCGGCCTGTTCCGCGGTGGCGGCGCGCAGCGTCTCCATCTCGGCCGCGGCGGTCTCCAGTTCGGCGATCCGGGCGCGCAGCGCCTCCGCCTCCAGCACCAGCCCCTCCAGTTCCGCCAGCCGGCCGCGCAGGCCGTCCAACTCGTCCAGATCCGCGTTCTGCTGGATCAGTGTGGCGCGCAGGGTGTCCAATTCCGCCAGCCGTGTGTCCTTTTCGGCGATGGCCGCGCGCAGGGCGTCGCCTTCCGCCCGGACCCCCTCCAGTTCCGCGAGGGACCGCTCGGCCGCCGCCAGCCGTTCCAGGGCCGCGTCCTTCTCCGAAGAGGCGCCGCGCGCCTCCTCCAAGGCTGCGGCCAGCCGATCCCGCTCCTCCGTCAGCGCCGCTGCCGCCGCAGGGTCCGCGGCAGGCTCCGGTTTGCGCGCCGCGAGGCGTCCGGCCTGGGCGCGAAGGGTGCGCGCCTGTTCCTCCAAAGAGGAAAGGGCGGAGGCGGACCACTCGTCCAGCAGACGCTGTTCCTGGGAAAGCTCCTCAATCAGGGTGCGAATATCGGATTCCATAATTCCACCTTTCACCCCAGACAACACCCAAACGCAACCACCCGTGCTCCTTGCGCTTAGTACGCACCTTGTCAAGATTATAGTGCAGGCGGCCCGTTTCTGCAAGTGTTTTTTTGGGCGCGGAACGATTTCGCCCCCGGACTGCCGTCCGCTATACTGGCGCGGTCCGACAACGAAAGGAGCCCCGGAGATGCTGGAAGTGCTTGTTTATGTGCATGTGAAGCCGGGATGCGCGGAGGCGTTCCGAGCCGCATCGCTGGAAAACGCCCGCAAGAGCCGTCAGGAGCCCGGCGTCTACCGCTTTGACGTCCTGCAGGAAACGGAGGCGCCGGAGCGCTTTGTGCTCGTGGAGGGCTACCGGACCCCGGAGGCCGCCGCCGCCCACAAGGAGACAGCCCACTACGCGAAATGGCGCGACACCGTGGCGGACATGATGGCCGAACCCCGGCGCGGGGTGAAGCACCTCCCCTGCGGGGAGTAGGGCGGACACCGGAAGAGGAAAGAGGCTCTTGAAGAACATCATGAGACAGGGGGGGCTGGTCACCGCCGCCCTCCTGGCCTGTGCGGCCATCCTCACGCCCGGCGCGGCGGCATAACCCCAGGAGAGGGCGTGGGCGGAGCGGTTTGCCTGGGCGCCCCTGCCGTGGGGAGCGGCCGCGCCGGAGCCCGCGCCGCCGGCGCGGGCGACCGCCTCGTCACCAGACTCTGGGACGTCCCCCACCAGTTCTCCATCGAGATGCAGGACGAGGCCTTCGCCTGGCTGGAGAAGCAGCTCGCGGGCGAATAGGGTTGTTCTGTAGGCAAGTCCAGATGCTGGGGTCTGCGCCCGTCCGTTCTTAGGTCCCCCCTTGAGGGGGGTGGCCGCGTCTTCGCGGCCGGAGGATGTTCTTGACGCCCACCATCGTCCTGGAATCCGGAACATCCCCCGGTTCGCTCCCGCGAACCACCCCCCTCAAGGGGGGACCAAAACGGCGTGCGACCATCAGGCCCATAATCCATCACTGGGCAGGTGCGGAACGATGCATCTCTGCCGCGGACGCATGGCCGCGCCCCCCGCGTCAGTACAGCGTGACGTTCATCCCCGTGCCGGGGACGGCCGGGCCTTCGGGGCGTTTCCCGCTTTCGTTCCTGTAGACGTAGACGGTGGCGGGGGTGATGATGAGGATGTCCGGGACGCCGTCGCCGTCGCAGTCGCCGATGAGCAGGCTGAGTTCGTAGCCCTCTGTTGCGGGGTCGCCCGCGCCGGGCATCGCGAAGGTGGCGACGCGCTTCCCCGTGCCGTCGTACACGCCGCGGCTGTCGGCGGCGAGGATGTCGGCGAGGCCGTCGCCCGTCCAGTCGAGCAGGCGGTGGTGGCGCGAGTAGCGCGTGGTGATGCGGCCGAGGGGCGCGCCGTCGGCGTCAAGCACCCACATCGGGCTGGCACCGTCCGGCGTGTGGTCCACATCCACCAGAATCTGCGGCCCCGGCGCGTCCGCCACGATGCTCCCCGTCTGCACCGACTCGAAATGGAGGCCCGGCCGCTCCCAGACCACCGCGCCCGCGCCGTCCACCACGGCGATGTTGTTCGCGCCGCAGCAGGTGAACACGATGCGGACCTCCTCCGGCGTCTTTCCCGCGCGGAGCACGCGCGCGCAGTCCATGTGGCCGACGCCCGGGAGAATGGGCTCCTTCGTCTCGTAGACCCAGCGGACCGAGCCGTCGGGGTTCAGCAGGGCATAGCCCGCCAGAATCTCATCCCGGCCGTCGCTGTCCACGTCCAGGGGCCGGGGCTGGTGCGCCGTGCGGTAGCCCCCGGGCTTCGTCACGTCCCAGAGCAGGGTGCCGCTGCGGTCATGGGCCCAGATGCGCTCATAGCGGTCCTTGACCAGCACCTCCTCCGGCCGCCCGCGCCCGGCGAGGTCGCAGAAGACCAGGCAGTCCGTCGCGCCCTCCGCGATGGGGATGCGGCGCTTCTCCGCGCCCGTCGCGCCGTCCAGCTCCACGATGTCCCGCTGGTCGCAGACGACCACCTCGTTCTTTCCGTCGCCGTCCCAGTCATGAATCTGGCAGGCCACGTCATGGTGCCAGACCTTGCGGCCCGCGTCCGGTTTCCCCCAGCGCCAGAGGACCGACCCGTCCAGCCGGTGCGCCGCCACGGCGCTCGTGTAATGCGTGTCCTCCACGTTCACATTCTCCGCCGCCACAACCTCCACCGCGCCGTCGCCGTCCACATCCCCCGCCACCGCCCACTGCCCCGCATAGTCCGGGTCCAGCGCCACCACCTTCCACGGCGCGACCTCCGGCACCCCCTCCGGCGGCGCCCCCGTGTCCCGCACGTCAAAGCGCGGAAAGACGGGTTCGGCGGCGGGGACCCCGGCAAACACAGGGGCGGCGCAGCACAGCGCCACGGCAAGCGGGAGGGCGATTCTCATCATGATTGGTCTCCATGGTCGGCGCGGAAAGCGCGCCGCCTTTCCGGAAAACGCCATGGTACAGCATCGCCGCACAGAGATGGGAAAAGACCTGCGGGTGTTCCGGGACCAGCGTGGCCGTCCCCGGCGCCCCCGGAGAATGGGAATTGGAGGCCGCATGGGGCGCACGATCCTGGGGATGCGCTGTCCGGGGGGGCTTCGCCGTGCCGCCGCCCCAGCGGCCCTGTCTTCGGTTGTTCCGCGCTTTCGCGGTTGCGGGCGGTTGGGCTACAATGGCCCCGTTCTTTTGTCCTGTTCCCATCCACAAGGAATCACCGCATGAAACGTGTGCTGGTCACCGGCGCGGCCGGGTTTATCGGATCCCATCTGACGGACGCCCTGCTGGCGCGGGGGGACGAGGTGCTGGGGCTGGACGAGTTCAATGACTATTACGACCCGGCGGTGAAGCGGGGGAACCTCGCCGGGGCGCTGGCACAGCCCGGGTTTGCGCTGGTGGAGGCGGACATCTGCGACGAGGCGGCGCTGCGGGGGGCCTTTGAGCGGTTCCGTCCGGAGGTGGTGGTGCATCTGGCGGCGCGGGCGGGGGTGCGGCCGTCGCTTCAGGACCCGAACCTCTACCACCGGGTGAACGTGATCGGCGGCCAGCACGTCCTGGACGCGTGCCGCGACTTCGGGCCGTCGCACCTGGTGTTCGCGTCGAGCTCGTCGGTCTACGGCGGGAGCACGGCGGTGCCCTTCACGGAGGAGGACCCCGTGATGCGGCCCATCAGCCCCTACGCGGCGACGAAGCGGATGAACGAGCTGCAGGCCCACGTGTACAGCCACCTCTACGGGCTGAACGTGACGATGCTGCGCTTCTTCACGGTGTACGGCCCGCGCCAGCGGCCCGACATGGCGATCCACAAGTTCACGCGGAACCTCCTGCGCGGCGAGCCCATCCCCGTCTTCGGCGACGGGTCCACCCGGCGCGACTACACCTACATAGACGACATTGTGCAGGGGCTGCTGGGCTGCGTGGACACGCCGCTGCGCTATGAGATCCTCAACCTGGGCGAAAGCCGCACCACGACCCTCGCCGAGCTGGTGGAGATGGTCGCGCGGCACGCGGGCCGCCCCGCCGTCATTGACCGCCGCCCCGTGCAGCCGGGAGACGTGGAGATCACCTACGCGGACATCTCCCGCGCGCGGCGGCTTGTGGGCTACGCCCCGCGCTTCGAGATGGACGAGGGCGTCCGCCGCTTCGTGGCGTGGTACCGGAAGACGCACGGCGTGTGACCGGACGGCCGGATCGCATGCGGAACCCCGAAGACAGGGCGGGCGGGACGCCTGCGGTACGAAGGCGGCGTCCGGGGCGTTTTCCGTACCGCAGGCGTCCCGCCTGCCTTGTCTTTTGTTCACCTCCAGGCGGCCGGGCGCGCGGGGCGACTGTCTGAGCGGGCGACGCTTTACCGCTTCGCGCGCGTGCTATAATGGCCCCGCGCCGGAAAGACAGCCCCGGCGCGCGAGGATTTCACCGTGAAAATGCGCGCTTTCCTGCTTCTGATGGCCGCGGTTTCCGTCGCCGGGTGCCAGACCGGCGGCGGCAGTGTCACCGAGAAGGTGCTGGCCGATTTCGGCCTCCGCGAGCAGCCCGAGGGCTATGTCTCCGGCTCCGACAAGGTGTTCCAGGAGCTGGACGCCGTCGGCAAGACCGAGATGAAGCGCCTGAACGCCCAGGGCCGCAACGGCGAGATCAAATTCGAGCAGGACGGCCTGCGCGGCCGGTATTTCAAGGAGGTCAAAATCTACGAGAACTTCATGCCCCTGGACGCCAAGGCGGCGGGGCATCTCGTGGACCAGGACCGGGGCTACGTCGGCACCGTCGAGTACCGGTACCGCGTGTACCGGGGGGCGGACAAGCCGACGCGCGCCGAGGCCGCCGCCGTGACCGCCGACATCCCCACGGACACGGAGGGCCGCGAGACCCTGCGCTACACCTTCACCGCCGGCGGCACCTGGAACGGCGCCAAGGGCGAGAAGGTTGCGAACTAGCGCGCGTCAGGGCGTGTGCTTCTTGAGCGTCTCCGCCCAAAGGCGGTAGCCCTCGCGGTTGAGGTGGAGGCCGTCCTTCATAAGGAGGTCCTTCCGGGGGAGCCCGTCGGGGCCGAGGCTCACGGGGACCGTGTCCACATATTCGGCCCACGGGGTCTCCTCACACCATTTCGCGACGCGGGCGTTGAGGTCCTGGATGGCGGGCCACTTGTCCCAGCGCGCGGTGGAGGGCTTGGTGGAGATCACGAGCAGGCGCGCGTCAGACCGCAGGGCGTGGAGCTTCGCCGCGAAGGACGCGAAGTCCTGGAACACCTTCTCCGGCGCGCCGCCCGAGGCGATGTCGTTGTCGCCGGAATAGGCCACCACGGTGCGGGGCCGGTGGGCGGCGATGATGCGCCCGATGTGCCGGTCAAGGTCGGCGTAGGCGGAGCCGCCGAAGCCGCGGTTGACGGCGGGCAGGTCCGGGAAGTCTGCCTTGAGGTCCCACATGCGGGTGGTGGAGCTGCCCGTGAAGAGGACGCCGCCGGGCGCGGGCGGGGCCGCCTGGTCTTCAGCCTCAAAGGCGGCGATGTCCTTCTCCCATCGGTCGGCTTCCGGGGCGGCGGCGGGGGCGTCCGCGCCCCGCGCGGCGAGGTCCAGCGTGAGGATCAGGGCCGCGCCGAGCACGGCCAGGACGGAGACCACGGATGTCTTCACAGGCTCATCCCTCCGGCAGGGCGAACTTGAACCCCTGCCCGGTCACGACCGCCTCGGGCGCCACGGGCACCTTTCCGGATTCCGGAAGGACCACCCTCATGGTGCAGCCGCCGACGACGTCCCTTTCGACGTCCACGCCCGGCATGACCCAGATCATCTCCATGCCGCGCTCCGTGAGCTGGAACGCGCCCACGTGGGTGACGTAAAAGACCTTCTTGCCCTGCTTCAGGGCCTCGCGGCCGTTGAACGTGACCTCGTCCACCCGGTCCACAAACTTCGGGGTGCCCTTCTGGAGCACGCGCATCTGCCCGCCCTCGGGCTGGATGACGCCGCGGTCGTTCCACGCCGCGCAGAACAGCAGGAGCTTCGAGCAGGCGCACAGGTCGATGAACCCGCCGGGGCCGACGTAGTTGATGGCGCCCTCGCCGCGCCTGGACACGTTGACGTTGCCGTCGCTGTCCACCTGGAGCGCGCCGAGGATGGACCAGTCGAGGCGCTGGTAGATGCGCTCGAAGGCCGTGGCCGAGGGCACGATCTCGGTGGGGTTGACGGCCGCCCCGAAGAAGATGCCCGGGGCCGCCATGCCGCCGAAGACGCCGCTCTCGTTGATCATGGCGAGCTCGCCCATGACGCCGCTCGCGTGCAGCAGGCGCGACACCTCCTCGGGCAGGCCCACGCCGATGTCCACGTGGTCGCCCTTCCGGGCGTTCTCCACGAAAATCTTCGTTCCCAGCCGCGCCAGCACCTGGTCCGCGGCGCTTCGCTTCGGCGTGACGCCGAGCATGTCGTTCACGACGCGCGCGCGCGCGATCCCCTCCTCCGTGGACATGCGGCTGTTCAGGGTGAACTGCTCCCAGCGCTTCCGGTGCTTGATCGTCGCCGTCTGCTCCACATCGGGCCAGTACACCACCGCGTCCACGTCCTCCGCCTTCAGAAAGACCTCGTCGTACCCCTCGTCCACCAGCAGGCCCACGTTCACGATCACGCGGCCGCCGTTGCGCCGCGCGGCCCGCGCGATCTCCAGGCTCTCCGCGAGGACCGCGCAGTTCTTCATGTAGATGTTGCCCCTGCGGTCCGCCGCCGGGGCGCTGAACACGGCCGTGTCAATCTTCGGGATGGTGTACCTGAACCGGCCGTCCGCCACCTCCACATACTGCGGGGCCGTCTCCGGCTTCAACGGCGTGCCGCGGCCGCAGCGCGGATCCATGAAGGTGCCCGCGCCGGTGTCGTTGACGACGCAGTCGCGCCCCTCGCCCTGCCCCCGGAGCAGCAGGGTCATCGTGCCCTGCGGGATGATCTGGAGCTCCAGCTTCCCCTGGTCCGCGAGGCGGAGCTGCGCCTTGAACGTCTCCGCGTGCCCTGTGAAAAGCCGCGTGTTCAGCCCCTCCAGCCCGATCTCCTCCAGCGACCCCGGGATTTTCCCGCGGCCGCCCTGGCCGCCCACGCAGATGATGGTCACGTTGTTCGGGTGGCCCGTCGCCTGGAACTTCTCCCGCATGGCCCAGTACATGAGCGCGCAGCGCTGGTTCCCGCCCAGGCCAGAGGTGCCCATCACCGCACCGTCCCGGATCAGGTCCACGGCGTCCCATGCCGTCATGAACTTCGGGTTGTCGCGCACCGACGCCGGAACGGGGTGCTTGGAGTCATGTTTCTTCCAAGTAAGCCGCCAGTGGAGAACATGTGCCTTGATGGCCGCCTTGGTGAGAAAATTCATGCCGGACCCTCGGAAATGAAGACGCGGGAATATCTTAGGCCCGGCGTTGCAACGTCCACAACGCCGAAATTCCCTCAAAAAGATAATACTACAAGGGGAAAGTCCCGTTCAAGGACGGCGTTTTGGACGTCTTGCGGCGGACAAAAGTGGGATGGATTTCAGGCTTCAGGCTTCAGACTTCAGGAAGGTAGTAAACACGCGGGGCGGGGGCATCGGACCGATCGGTCGGATCCGTCGGATCGGTCGGATGCGGGCGGGACTTTGTCGGACTGGTCGGACTGGTCGGACCGGCCCGATGGGGCAGTGCTATTCCAAGGGGGCCGGCTGCGGCCCGCACCCGCCGCTTTCCCGCCGGCGCTTCTCCAGCCACACATGCAGGATGGCGACGTCCGAGGCGCGGACACCGGGGACGCGGGCGGCCTGGCCGAAGCTGGCGGGGCGCACCTCCTTCAGGCGCTGGCGGCTTTCGCGGGGAAGGCCGGGCACGGCGTCGTAGTCGAAGCCGTCGGGGATGGGCAGGTGCTCGGCGCGGCGGAACTGCTCGATGGTGCGCCGCTCGCGGTCGAGGTAGCCCTCGTACTTGACGCGGATCTCGACCTGCTCGCGGGCCTCGAGGTCCACGGGTTCGGGGGGCGGGCTGAAGCGCCACAGCTCCTCCAGCGACAGGCCGGGCCGCCGCAGGAGCTGGCCGACGGTGTGGGACCGCGCCGCGGGCACGCCGCCGTGGCGCGCGAGCAGGGCGTTCAGGGCCTCCGACACGGGCACGGCGGCGCCCTCGATGCGGGCCAGCTCGCGCGCGGCGGCGTCCTGCTTTTCGCGCAGGCGCGCCAGCACGGCGTCGTTTCGGAACCCGTACTTCGCGAGGCGCTCGTCGGCGTTGTCGTGGCGGAGGTGCAGCCGGTACTCCGCGCGGGAGGTGAAGAGGCGGTAGGGCTCGCGCACGCCGCGCGTGACGATGTCGTCCACCATGACGGCGAGGTAGGCCTCGTCGCGCGAGAGGAGGAGCGGCGGCGCGCCGTCGAGCAGGCGCAGGGCGTTGAGCGCGGCGAAGAGGCCCTGTCCGGCGGCCTCCTCATAGCCCGAGGTGCCGTTGATCTGCCCGGCGTGGAAGAGGCCGCGCACGCGCTTGGTCTCCAGCGTGGGCCTCAGCTCCACGGGGGGTACAAAGTCGTACTCGACGGCGTAGCCGGGGCGCACGATCTCGGCGCGCTCGAGGCCGGGGCAGGAGTGGAGCATGTCGCGCTGCACGTCCTCGGGCAGGCTGGTGGAGAGGCCGTTGACGTAGAACTCCGCCGTGTCGAGGCCCTCGGGCTCCAGGAAGAGATGGTGCGACGTCCGGTCGGGGAACTTGACGTATTTGTCCTCGATGCTCGGGCAGTAGCGCGTGCCGACGCCCTCGATGCGCCCGGAGTAGAGGGGCGACCGGTCCATGTTGCGCAGGATGATGTCGCGGGTGCGCTCGTTGGTCCGCGTGACCCAGCAGGAGGCCAGATTGCGGTTGAATCCCGCGACGGGCGTGGAAAAGGAGAAGGGGCGCGGGTCGGGGTCGCCGGG
Source organism: Candidatus Hydrogenedentota bacterium (assembly GCA_012730045.1). Classification (NCBI taxonomy): domain Bacteria; kingdom Pseudomonadati; phylum Candidatus Hydrogenedentota; species Candidatus Hydrogenedentota bacterium. The sequence continues at coordinate 50,175 of JAAYBR010000130.1, forward strand.
CTGCTCGGCCAGCACGCCGAAGTCTATGCTGCGGCGGTGGATGCGCGCGCAGGTGCCGGTCTTCAGGCGCTCCACGGGGAAGCCTAGGCGGCGGTAGGCTTCGCTGAGGCCGTCGGCGGCGGGGGCGCCGCCGCGCCCGCCGGCCACGCTGGTCATGCCGTAGTGCAGGCGGCCGCGCAGGAAGGTGCCCGCGCAGACGATGACGGCGCGCGCGCGGATCTCCTCGCCGAAGGCGGTCACCACTCCCGCGACGCGCGGCGTTTCGCCGCCGTCCCCCTCCACGAGGAGGTCCACGGCCTCGGCCTGCTTCAGGAAGAGGTTCGGCTCGCCCTCGCAGACACGCTTCATGTCCTGCTGGTAGAGGAAACGGTCGGCCTGGGCGCGCGGGGAGTGGACCGCGGCGCCCTTGCTCCGGTTAAGCATGCGGAACTGGATGCCCGTGCGGTCTATGCAGCGGCCCATCTCGCCGCCGAGGGCGTCGATCTCGCGGACGAGCTGGCCCTTGGCCACGCCGCCGATGGCGGGGTTGCACGACATGCGGCCGATGTCGTCGAGATTGAGCGTGAGCAGGAGCGTGCGGCGGCCCAGGCGCGCGCAGGCGAGCGCCGCCTCGATGCCCGCGTGGCCCGCGCCCACTATGACGACGTCAGTATCGTGAAGCATGGGGCGTCCCTGCCCTCCGGCGCGCCGGTCAGTCCTCCGGCAGCGTGATGGCCTGGATCTTCTCTGCCTGCGCCGCGCGGTACGCCGCGAGCTTTTCGGCGAGGACGGGGTATTTGTTGGCGAGGATGGCCACGGCCAGGAGCGCGGCGTTGGTCGCGCCCGCGCCGCCGATGGCCAGCGTGCCCACGGGGATGCCCGGGGGCATTTGAACGATGGCGAGAAGGGCGTCCTGCCCGTTGAGGGGCCCCGAGGCCACGGGCACGCCCAGCACGGGCCGCGTGGTCAGCGCGGCCACGACGCCGGGCAGCGCGGCGGCCAGCCCGGCCCCTGCGATGAAGACCTCCGTCCCGTTCGCGTCCGATGCGCGGACGTAGTCGGCCACGAGGTCGGGCGTGCGGTGGGCCGAGAGCACCCGCGACTCATGGGGCACGCCGAACTCGGCGAGGGTTCTGTGGGCGCGGCGCATGGTCTCCCAGTCGGACTCGCTGCCCATGAGGATGACGACCAGGGGCGTGGCGGGCATGTTCATGTCTGTCTTCTCCCGGCGGTTAGAAGTGGCGTTCAATATAGTCCAGCGCGGCGTCGAGGTCCGGCAGGATTTTCGTGCAGTAGCGCACCATCCACGGCGACATGTCCTGGAAGGGGAAGGGGCTGAAGGCGATCACGAACTTCCCCTGGTCATGGGCGGCGTAAAACACCTCCATGGACGTGCCGATGGACGGCTTGTTGTAGTTCACCAGCAGGATGTCCGCGTCGCGCACGTCCTGCAGGTCGAACTCCACGATCTCGTTGGCGCTGTCAATCTCGCGGTCGCGGAAGTCGCGCCGCATGGGGTCCAGCAGGATGAAACGGCCCGCGAGCCGCTCCTTGGCCCGCTGGCGCCACGGCTTGCTCTCGTCCGCCGCCGCGTCCATGATCGGCCCGCTCAGATAGATGGTCCGCGCGTCTTTCCGGTTCATGCCGCCTGTTCACTCCCTGGGCCGGAACGGCCCCCGTTGCGGCCCGTATTGTAGCACATGCCCGCGGGGGCGGTTTTCAGTAGGGCGGCCGCGCGGGGCACTCGCACGAAAACCCGTTCACCCCCTCTGATAAAAAGTCTGATCGTTGCCTATTCTGGACCCTCTTCAACGCTGAAAGCGTTGCCGAATATAGCCCAGGGCAGGCCGCCGCCCGAAGGGCCAGGCCTGCCCTGGGTTGCCCGCGCAGAACCGTCATGCCCCAACGGGGCAGCCGAAATTGTGAAGGGTGCCCAAAGACAAGGCCGGCGGTACGGAATGCCCCCGTCGGCCTCTTTCGTGCCGCTGGCGTCCCGGCGGCCTTGTCTTGATGCGCATGTTCCGGCCATCTCACAAGGGTGCGGTACGCCAAGGCTCTATCATCCCGTCTTTGCCGCGCGGGCGGGGTCGTGGGCGGGGTTCGGCGTGGGCATCTGGGCGTCCACGTCGAGGAGCCAGCCGTGGAGGGCGCGGCGAAGCTCTTCGGCCTTTTCGGGCATCTCCGCCGCGAGGTTCCTGGTCTCGGCGGGGTCGGCGGCCAGGTCGTACAGCTCCAGACGGCTGTCCTCGTAGTACTCGATGAGCTTGTGGTTGCCGCGGCGAACGATGCCGCCGGGCGTCGCGCCGAGGGGGTGGTAGTGCGGGTAGTGCCAGTACAAATCGCGCGCGGCGATGCCGCCCGCGCCCGTCAGCAGGGGCACGAGGCTCACGCCGTCCGTCTGCGGCCCCGGCCCCACGCCCGCGATCTCCAGAATGGTCGGGAAGAAGTCCACGCTGCACGCCGGGGTGTCGCACAGGGACCCCGCGGCGACCCTGCCCGGCCAGCGGACGATCAGGGGCTCGCGGACGCCGCCCTCGTACAGCGTGCCCTTGCCCCCGCGGAGGGGCGCGTTGGACGTCACCCGGCCGTGGCCGCCGTTGTCGGAGGTGAAAATGACCACCGTGCCCTCCGCCAGCCCGAGGCGGTCCAGCGCGCCCATCACGCGGCCCACGCTCTGGTCCACGGCCTCCACCATGGCGGCGTAGCCGGGGTTGTTCTGCGGGTCGTCACCGCGCACCCTCCCGGCGTGCCGCGCCTGAACGTCCTTCTTCGCCTGGATCGGCGTGTGGACCGCGTAGTGCGGGAAGTACAGGAAGAAGGGGCGCTCCCGGTTGCTCTCGATGAAGGCCACCGCCTCGTCCGTGAGCCGGTCGGTCAGGTACTCGCCCTCCGGGCCGTCCTTCAGCGCGGGGATGCCATAGGGCGAGAAGTACGACGGCGGCTGGCCCTGGTGCGTGCCGCCCGCGTTCAGGTCAAAGCCCTGCGACGCCGGCCCGAAGTCCGGCCCGCCCAGATGCCACTTGCCGACGCTCGCGGTGGCGTAGCCCGCGGGCTTCAGCGCCTCCGCCAGCGTCACGGCGTCGTGCGGCAGCTCCTGGTTGAACTTCGGCGGCAGCAGTTTCGCGTACGGGTGTTTGTGCCCGGGGATCCAGTCCGTCAGATGGAGCCGCGCCGGGTATTTCCCCGTGAGCACGCTGGCCCGCGTCGGCGAGCACACGGGGCACGCCGCGTAGGCCTGCGTGAACCGCATGCCCTGCGCCGCCAGCCGGTCAATGTTCGGCGTCTCATAGAACCGGCTGCCGTAGCACCCGACATCCCGCCAGCCCATGTCGTCAATCAGGAACAAGACCACATTCGGCGGCCGTGTTGCCGCCGCGCGCGCGGCCGCGCCCGCCCCCAGCGCCGCCGCCCCCGCCGCCTTCAAAAACACCCGCCGGTTCATTCTGTCCATGAGCCTGTCCTCCGGTTGCGCCCGGTCCCGCGAAACATGCAGAAGCCTACCGCACGGGGGCGGAAAAGGCAAGGGGGCAGGCTATGGCGGATTGCCAGACAGGCGGGGGGCCGGCCTCCTTCAGAGAGGTGGAGAGCGAAGTGACCGAAAAAAGCGCTGAAAGCGCGGCACTAAACAGCCCGGGGCGTGAGCCCCGGGAAAGCGACCCCTCCCCCCATCCCCCGAGCCCCGAAGGGGCGGCACAAAGGCCTTCCGCGGATGTGCCGTGCTTTCAACGCTCTCCAAAGAGGACGGGTGCATCCGCATTCCCGGGGCTCACGTCCCGGGCTGTGCAATACCGCGCCCTCGGCGCCCCGGAGTGTGGCCTGGCCAGCCACTTGTCCGGCAGTCCGGGACTCAGGAGGCGGGTTCCTCAAAGAACCTGCCACGCTTCGCGGGATCAACTGCGGACAGCGTCAGCAGGACGAACTGAACCGTTTCAGGCGCCTCCGTGTCACAGACTACGGCGACCGTTTCCCCCGGCGCGAGGGGCATCCGCAGGGTCACGGGGTGGTCGCGCACCTTGGGGGCCGTCCCGCGCCGCAGCTCGTTGAGGTAGACCGTGACGTCCAGCGGGGCGGGCGGCCCGGCGGCCCCCGCGGCCAGGGCGAACACAACGCCCTCATGGAGGGGTGCCTGGTTCCCCTCCCCGGAAACCGGCTGGGTGGTCAGGTCTGCCATCACGACGCAGGGGGGCGTCTGCGCGCGGAACCGGGAAAACGAGGGGCTCAGGGCGTCAAGCGTTCGGAGAGGCGCGTCTCCCGGCCCCGGATTCCGGTTTTCGTCCCTCCTCCAGAGAACCTTGGGCGGCGTCTTCCCCGGTATGAACGTGCAGCGGGGCGCCGAGACAAGCATCGTTCCCTCCACCTTCTCAAGGCCGTTGAGCACCTGTTCCGCATCCGGAAAGCGGAACACGCGCACGTCTTCCGGCGATCTCGTCTCGACAAACATCTGATTCACCCACTGTGGGCTGGACATCACCGTCTCTGCCAGCCCCATTCTTGGCACATGGAAGAACCGGGCCTCCACGGCATACTGCGGGCCCTTCTCCTCCCCGGCCTGCGCGGCCGCCGCGGCCTCCTCCCCCGGTTTCGGGGCCATCTCCACGGACTCCACGACGCCCTGCGCCTCGGACCACGACAACCCCGGGATCATTACCCCCTCCGTGATCCGGCTGCGCACCTCGGGCGCGGACACGACCTCTCCGTCGAACACGATGGCGAGCTTCCGGCCCACGCCCGCCTCGGTGGCCGCACCGAAGGCCGCCGCCGCTTCGGGCCGCAGCGTGAGCAGCACGTCCCGGGTGCGACCGTCCTCCGACGGTCTGATGGCCGCGCGCAGCACGCCATACTCCGTAAGCAGCGCCTCCGGCTCCAGCCGCAGGCGGCCCTCCCCGTGGCCCTTCGCCCACGGCACCTCCTCCCCGCCCCCGTCGCGGGCCTCCCAGCGAAACGCCACATAGGGCCCCGTCCAGGCCGGCTCGGGGGCGCCGTCCCTGGTCTCCGCAACCATGTGAATTCCCTGCCCGTCGTCCGCGACGAGCCGCGCCGTCTTCTTGACGGCGTTGATTTCCGTGACCGTGAAGTCCCCCACGCGCGCGCCCTCGTTGTACCAGTGCAGCCCGCCGTCCGTGTCGCGGATCAGGGCGCGCTTCACCCCGCTGTCAAGCGTGCGGACGCGCACCAGCGCCGGAACCGTCCCCGTTCCCGCCGGGGCCTGCGCACCGCGCGCCGTCACCAACAACTTTCCGTTTTTCGGGACGCACACGAGGTTCAGCGGGCGCAGCATGCAGGAAAGCGCCGTCCGCGCCGCCACGTTGCCAAGAAAGACCCTGGGCAGCCAGGTCCCGGCCGGGGGAGCCTCCCCTTCGAAGGGGGGCGCCCCCCCCCGGATGCCGTCCGGCCCCACGGGGCCATATAACCAGGTGGACTGATCTTCAGAGGGGGGCGGGATCGCCTGAGTGTCCAGCACGAGGGGGAGATCGTAGGAGTCCGCGAGGAACTCCACCACCTGCTGGACGTGAATGTCCTCAAACTCAACCGTGGTCGGCGCGTTGAGGACCTTGTCCCATTCCGGGAAAGCCCCGGGCGCGGGCACGACAGCCCGGGCTGATCCATCGGCGGCGTCCCGCCGCAACTGCTCCGGCGTGCTCACCCACACCACGCCCTCCGCGGATTCATAGGCCAGGCCCAGGGGTTCCAGCATCTTCGTCAGGGCTTCCCGCAGGGCGACGTCGCGGCAGTCCACCGCCGCCACCATGCCGTCTGTCGCGTAGGCGGCGGTGCCCCCCTTCACGGTGTGCCCGTCCCTGCGTGGCGGCGGCGCAATCACCCGCCAGTCCAGGGCGAAATCCACATCATAGGCGTCTGCGGCAAAACTCAGCACGTCCCACAGATGCACCTTGTTGAATACCAGGGAAGCGGGACGTTCGAGCGCCTTTTCCAACTCCGCCTGTATGGTGTCCGGCGGCGTGTCGGCGGACACCTGCCCGCCAAAGGTTCCGCCGGTCCCCAGCGCGGCGGCCGCGAGGAGCAGCAGGCCGGCCACGGCCCACATGCCGGGCCGGGCGGGGCACCGCAGGGGGTTGGCCAGCAGGGCCGCGATGCGTTTTCCGATCTGGGTGCGCGTGGCGCCGAGGGTTCCCGCGAAGGCGCGGTCGCGCCGCCCGCGCATCTGCGCGAGCACCTCGTACAGCGTCCCCGCATAGGCGTCCGCCTCACCCGGCGTGTTGATGAGCGCGCGGTCGCAGGCCAGTTCCGCCTCCTCCTCCCACCGCGCCGCCGCCCACCAGGTCGCCGGATGGAAGAAGAAGAGCGCCCGCGCCGCCTGGCGCACCAGGTTCGACAGGGTGTCGCCGAGCTTCCAGTGCATCAGTTCGTGCCGCAGGGCCCAGGAGACCACCCCCGGCTCCCCCGCCGTGTGCAGCCACGCGGGCAGCAGCACCACCGGACGCAGCGTGCCCGCCAGCGCGGGCGACTCCACCTCGTCCGTCACCACCAGCCGCGGCGGCCGCCGCACCTCCAGTCCGCGGGCCGCTTCGGCGTAAAGCGCCGCGCACGCCGCCGACGGGGCCGCGCCGCGCCGCACCAGCCGGCGCAGCCGGACCGCGTCCAGCGCGCGGTGCAGCGCCATCAGCCCGGCGAGCAGCCCCCACAGCGCCGCCCCGGCCCGGCGGGGGTCGGCGCGCCGCGCGACGTCCGCCCACGCCTCCCACCAGGGCCGGGCGGCCGTGTCCGCCGGTACCGCCGCCGGGGCCGGACGCGGCGGCGCGGCGGGGGCTGTCAGCAGTTCATCGTCCCAGGGTGCAGGGTCCACCGCCAGGTAGGCGACCTGCGGTTCCTCCACAATGAGCACGGGATACAGCGGCCCGAGGGCCAGCGCGGCCAGGGGCTTCGCCAGCACCAGCAGCCAGAGCAGCGCCCGCACGCGCGGCGACGCCGGCCGCGCCAGCGCGATCACCATCCCCACGGCGAGCGCGAGGACCGCCATCTCCAGGCTCGCCCAGAAAAGGCGCTCCAACACAACGTTCCCGCCCAGGTACCACAGCCATGCGTTCATCTCTTCCGGCAGGCGCATGGTCACTCCCTTTCCTTGTTGCGTGTTTCGACCATCCGGCGGATTTCCTCCAAGTCCTCCGCCGTGATGTCCGGGTCGTTCAGCAGATAGGCCACCGCATGCCGCGGCGACCCGTCAAAGAAATCGGCCACCAGCCCCCGGATGGAGCGCCGCGCCACCTGTTCCCGGGCCACCGTGGGCCGCAGCCGGTACCCCCGCTCCGTGCTCGGCACCACCGCCACATACCCCTTCTTCCGCAGGTTCGCCAGCACCGTCTTGATCGTCGTCGCCGCCAGCGCGGGCTCCCGCGTGTGCGCCGCGATCACCTCCGACGATGAGCACTCCCCCAGCGCCCACACCACCTGCATGATCTCCCGCTCCAGCCGGGACAACTCCGGCAGCCGCTCTTTCCTGCTCTTGCCCATCATGGCCTGTCCTCCGACTATGTTTGCCGCTTACGACTATGAGTATAGTCGAAACGCGCCCGGTTGTCAAGGGGTCAGACGGAAAAAAACGGCGCGGACGAGAAGGCGGGCGTTCTGGAAACCGGGACGGATGGGAATTAGGGGAGGCAGGGGAAGCGCAGGACGCAGGCGTCCCGCCGGCCCTGTCTTCTTCCCCTCCCGGTCTTCATCGGTGGTTCCCTCTCCCCCTTCCGCCGGTCTAGAATCCTTTCCGCGAGTCGAGCAGGAGCGTCACGGGGCCGTCGTTCACCAGGCGCACCGCCATGTGCGCGCCGAAGACGCCCGTGGCCACGGGGACACCCCGCGCGCGGAGCCGCTCCGCCGTCCGCTCGTAGAGGGGGACGGCGGTCTCAGGCCGCGCCGCCGTGATGAACGACGGGCGTTTTCCCCGGCGGCAGTCGCCGTGCAGCGTGAACTGCGAGATGAGCAGCACGCCGCCGCCGGTGTCCCCCAGCGACAGGTTCATCTTGCCGTCGGCGTCGTTGAAGACCCGCAGGCCCGCGATCTTCTCCGCGAGGTAGTCCGCGTCCGCGGACGTGTCGCCCTCCTCCACCCCCAGCAGCACGAGGAAGCCCGGGCCCGTCGCGCCGACCACGGCGCCGTCCACCTCCACGGAGGCCTCGGAGACCCGCTGGACCACGGCGCGCATGCGTCAGCCCCCCCCGTCCGGGGCCATGCGCGCCCGGAGCTCGGCCATCTGGCGGTCCCAGCGCTCCAGGTCGCGGGCGATGTAGGCGTCGCACGCCTCCGCCCGCGCCGCGCGCCGCTCCACGGCCCGCAGCAGCGCCGCCCGCAGCGACGCCGGGTCGTGGGCCGAGAACTCGCCGAGGCCGTCGAACTCCGCGCGGGTCACGGCGCTGTCCGTGGCCGTGAACGGCACGCCCAGGGCCAGGCACTCGCGGATGGACCACAGCAGCGTGTCGGGCCGCAGGGTGAGCGTGAGCGCGGCGTCGCACGCGGCCATCAGCGCCAGGAAGCGCGGCCGGGGCAGGAGCCCCGTCAGCGTGACGTTCGCCGGCGCGGCCGCAGGGGCGAGCCCCGCCCGCGCCGGGTCGCCCGTGAGGAAGAAATGCGCCTCCGGCATGGCCTCCGCCCCCCGCAGCACCTCGCGCCACGCGTCGTCCGGCGCGAAGCGGTTCACCATCAGCACCTTCAGGCGGTCCCCCGCCGCCGCCGTCACCGCCGACACGTCCTCCCCCGCCGCCAGGGCCAGCATGTCCCCCCGCGCCACGGCGGGCGACTTTACCAGCGCCGTCCCGCCCGCGCCCCACGCGCGCAGTAGCGCCTCGTTCGCCTCGTTGTGCGCCAGGTTCGCCCGCAGCCGCCGTGCGAGCGGCCGCTGCAGCCAGTGGAACCAGCGCCAGCGCCCGTCGAGAAACGACGAATGGTTGTCCGCCGCCACGGGGATCCCGCGCGGCGCGGCGTAGAGCACCGCCTGCAGCAGCGCGAAGACCGGAGGCACCTGCACATAGATGGCGGCGGGCCGCAGGCAGCGCAGCGTCCGCGCCGTGTCCACCCACTGCGCCACATAGCGCAGCGGCGTCGGCAGACGGAACGGCCCCAGCGTCCCCCGCCACACATGCACCGGCACCGCGCCCAGGGCGCGCGCCATGCGCACCCCGCGGCCGCTCCCCTCGCCCTCGCGGCACCAGAACAGGAACACCGCCGGCCCTGCGGGGGCGGCGTCCTGCCTGAGAGAACTCGGCTGTCGGGGACTGTCCACCATCCGCTCCGGGCCCCCGCCCGCGCCGGGCCCATCCCGGCCGCGCGGGAAACGGCCCGCCGGATTTAACCACACCCGCCCCGGGGCGCACAAGCCCGGGGCGGGCGGGGGAGCGCAAACCAGTAGGCGGGGCATCTGAAAACACGGGCGATCGCGAGAACGAGGTTGCTTCAGTCGCTTCGCTCCTTCGCAATGACGACGAAAACCCGCGTCATCGCGAAGGAGCGAAGCGACGGAAGCGATCTCGTGCCCGGAGCACCCAGGGTC
>JAAYBR010000131.1 GCA_012730045.1 Candidatus Hydrogenedentota bacterium
GAAAACCAGTCAAACCAGCGGCTAGAATGGCACCAGACGCCCCACGGGCACGAACCAAGGAGGAACGGAACATGGCCAAGGTGCTGCTGCCGCTGGCGGACGGGTGCGAGGAGCTGGAGGCGGTGACAATCATTGACGTGCTGCGCCGTGCGGAGATTGAGGTGGTGGTCGCCGGACTGAAGGAGGGCCCGGTCCGGGCCAGCCGCGGCGTGACGCTGGTTCCCGACACAACCCTGGACGCGGCGCTCGCGCGCGGGGGTTTCGACGCCGTTGTGCTGCCCGGGGGCATGGGGGGCACGCACGCCCTCGCGGCGGATGCGCGGGTGGCCGCCCTGCTGAAGGAGCTCGCGGCGGCGGGAAAAACCGTGGCCGCCCTCTGCGCCGCGCCGCTGGTGCTGGCCCAGGCGGGCCTGCTGACCGGGCGGCGTTTCACAGCGTATCCGGGCGTCCTGACGGACGCCGACGCGGGCGGCACCCAGACCGGCGCCGCCTTGGAGACGGATGGAAACGTGGTCACCTCGCGCGGCCCCGGCACGGCGATGGATTTCGCCCTGACGCTGGTGGAAGTCCTCCGCGGACGCAAGACACGCGAAGAGGTGGAGGCCGGTCTGGTACGATAGAGGCCGTTGTCTAAAGCCGTAACCGTCGGGGATATCTCCCCGCCCAGGAGCACAGGAGTCACAGACATGTTCTTTTCCGGCATTTCCGACGAGTCCGGACAGCCCATTCAGACGCAGATTCAGGCCCACGCCGAGCTGGGGTGGAAACACCTTGAACTGCGGGCCGTGGACAGCGTCAACCTCACCCAGCTTTCCGACGCCGCCTTTGACGCGGTCTATGCGGCGGTCACGGAGGCGGGCATGGGGGTGTCGTGCTTCTCCAGCGCCATCGCCAACTGGGCGCGGCCCGTCACGGGCGATTTCACCGTGGACGTGGAGGACCTGAAGCGCGCCGTTCCCCGGATGCGCCGTTTCGGCACGCCGTTTATCCGCGTCATGAGCTATCCGAACGACCCGAAGGAGCCGGTGGACGAGCGGGAGTGGCGGCGCGAGGCCATCCGCCGCACGAAGGAACTGTCCCGCATCGCCGAGGACGGCGGGATCACGCTGGTCCACGAGAACTGCAGCGGCTGGGGCGGCCTGTCCGCCGAGAACTCCAACATCCTCCTCGGCGAGGTGGACAGCCCGGCGCTGAAGGTGGTGTTCGACACGGGCAATCCCGTGACCTACGGCCAGGACTCCTGGGAGTACTACCAGACCGTCCGCAGGGACATCGTCTACGTCCACATCAAGGATGCGCGGAAGGTGGACGGCCAGGACATCTACACCTACTGCGGCGAGGGCGACGGGTGCGTCCGTGAGATCGTGGCCGACCTGCTGAAGACGGGCTACGACGGCGGGTTCTCCATCGAGCCGCACCTGGCCGCCGTGATCCACACGGGCCAGAAGGCGGACAACGCCCGCCAGCTCTACGAGTCCTACACCGAGTACGGCCGCCGGCTCATGAAGCTGGTGGAGGAGGTCCGGGGGGCCTGAGCGCCGCCCGCGCCCCGTCTTTCCGCCTTTTCGCCCACAACCAGGGAGTTCCCTTTCCATGTCCGAGATTCGCTGCCGCATCGCCCCGTCGCCGTCCGGTTTCCTGCACATCGGCACGGCCAAAATGGCGCTTTTCAACTGGCTTTTCGCCCGCAGCCAGGGGGGCACCTTTGTGCTGCGCCTGGAGGACACGGACGCCGAGCGCACGGAGGAGGAGTATGTGGAGGCCATGTGCGCAGGTTTCCAGTGGCTGGGCATCGAGTGGGACGAGGGCCCGCCGTTCGGCGACGTGCCGGAAAAGGGCGCTTTCGGCCCCTACCGCCAGTCCCAGCGCCGCGACCTGCACCGCGCCGAGGCCCTGCGCCTGCTGGACGAGGGGAAGGCCTACCGCTGCTTCTGCACGAAGGAGGAGCTGGACGCGGAGCGCGAGCGCGCCGCCGCCGAAAAGCGCCCCTACCGGTACAGCGGCAAATGCCGCAACCTGACCCCGGAGGAGGTTGCCGCAAAGGGCGACGCCCCGTGGACCCTCCGTTTCCGGGTGTCCGAGGGCGAGACGGTCATTGAGGACCTCGTGCAGGGACCGGTCCGGTTTAACAACCGGGAGTACGACGACTTCATCATCCTGAAGCCCAACGGTGACCCGATTTTCCACCTGGCCGTGGTGGTGGACGACGGGCTCATGAAGGTTTCCCACGTCATCCGCGGCGACGACCACCTCACGAACGCCGCCCGGCATGTCATGCTCTTCAACGCCCTGGGCTACGCCCTGCCGAAGTTCGCCCACCTGCCCATGGTGCTCGACGAGACGGGCAAGAAGTACAGCAAGCGCCTGCACGGGGCCAACGTGCTCGACTGGCGGGACGAGGGCTATCTGCCTGAGACGCTGATCAACTATGTCGTCATGCTCGGCTGGACCTCCGAGGAGGAGGGGCGCGAGTTTTTCACCCTGGACGACCTGAAGCGCCTGTTCACCCTCAACCGGCTGAACAAGTCGCCGGCCCGCTTCGACCGCAAGAAGCTCGACTGGCTCAACGGCCAGCACCTGCGCCGCCTCACGGTGGAGGACTTCTGCAACCGCGTGCTCCCCTTCATGAACGCGGAGGGGCTGGACACCTCCGCCAAGCCCCGTGAGTGGCTGCTGCGCATGGCGGCCATCTGCCAGGAGAAGGTGCCCACACTCAAGCACATCACCGCGTACACCGACTTCTTCTTCCGCGACGTGGACGCCTACGACGAGAAGGCCGCCGGGAAGTTCTTCGGCCAGCCCGACTCCGAGAAGTGGCTGGAGACCGCCGTCCGTGTCATGGAGGAGGCCCCCGCGTGGACTCATGACGCCCTCAAGGAGGGGTTCGACCGCGCCACCGAGAAACTCCAGACCAAACTGGGCAATCTGGTCAACAGCACGCGCCTCGCCCTGACGGGCAAGCCCGTCGGACCCGGGCTGTTCGAGCTGGCGGAACTGCTGGGGCGGGACGAGTCGCTGGCCCGGATGGCGAAGGCGCTGGCGTTTGTCCGGAAGTGAAAACGGTTGCGGGATTCCGGTAGCATGTAAAGAGATTACCGGGGCGGGCACCGGTCAAGGGAGCTTCGAGTCGCATGAGCAAGGTCATCATCGGCGTGGATCTGGGCGGCACCTTCGTCAAGACGGCCATCGTCTCCACCGAGAAGAAAATCATCGTCAAGGACTCACGGCCTTCCAACGCCGAGGGCGGCCCCAAGGCCGTCATGGACACCATGGAGGACGCCGTGCGCGACCTGCTCGCGACGAACGGCCTGACCCTGGACAACGTGCTCGCCGCCGGATTCGGCGCGCCGGGCCCCATGAACTGGCAGACCGGCATTGTGTTCAGCCCGCCCAACCTCCCCGGGTGGAAGGACGTGCCCTTGGCCGCCGAGATGACGAAGCGGCTGGGCGTTCCCTGCTATGTGGACAACGACGCCAATGTCGCCTGCTACGGCGAGTACTGGCTGGGGGCGGGCCAGGGCGCGGAGTGCGTCGTGGTCTTCACCCTGGGCACCGGCGTCGGCGGCGGCATTGTGGTGTTCGGAAAACTGCTGCGCGGCATAGACGGCACGGCGGCGGAGCTGGGCCACCTGACGGTGCACCGCGACGGGCGGAAATGCGGCTGCGGCTCCCTGGGCTGCCTGGAGGCCTACGCCTCCGTCACCGGCATGGTGCGCACGGCCGCCGACGGCTGGGACACCGCCAAGACGGCACTCAAAGAGACAACGGGCAACGACCCGTCCAAACTGACCGGCAAGATGATCCACGCCGCGGCCGCCGCCGGGGACGCCTACGCCCGGTTTGTGTTCGACGAGACGGCCACCTGGATCGGCATCGGCGCGGCCAGCATGGTGAACGCGCTGAACCCCGAGCGCATCATCCTGTGCGGCGGCATGATCGCCGCGGGCGACATGCTCTTCGACACCGTGCGCCGCGTGGTCCGGGAGAACGCCTTCGAGGTGCCCGCGAAGCGGTGCCAGATACTGCCCGCCGGGCTGGGCGGCGACTCCGGCGTCATCGGCTGCGCGGGCTGCGCCCTCGCGCGCTACGAGGACGAACGGGGGGCCTGATCATCCCGCCTTCTGTGCATTCCCCTTCACCGTCTGACCCAGATTGCGGATGTCCCGGGTGAAGGGGGTGGCCGACCGCCCCCGTTCCAACTGCACGTTGTCCAGCAGGATATCGCAGGAGCCGTCACTGGTCTGAAGGCTCAGCCCGACCATCGGGTCCGGAACGGCCCCCTCCGTGTTCTGTCCCGGAACGACGGGAAACGAGTAGAGCCGCCATTCCGGCGTCAATCGGACCGTGGACACGACGTTCGCCAGATCTCGGTTTCCGAAGGCCAGCACCACCATGCCGCGGGGTGCCCGCCGCTGGTCCGCATCCACGCAGCGGGCCTCAAACGAAATCACATATTCCTCGCCGGCCGCGGCGGCGATCCCCTCCGTCTCCCCGGCAGGCCCCCGCGCGGCCTTCAGCCAGAAGGGCCGGAAGGGCGCCCCCCCGGCGACGCTGGCGGACAATGTCTTGCCGCCGAAACGCTCCCCCTCCGCATTCCGCAGCGTCCACCCCCCCGGCAGGCCATTGCCGGACTCGGGACGCTCAAACCCGCCATCCTCCAGCATGTTCACCGTGTCGCGACCCATGACCCACAGCCCCACCCCGTTCCGCAGCAGCAGGGGCTCCGCCCCCGCCCCCTCCAGCCCCTCCCGGTCCCCCTCCGACAACTGCCCGACGGGACGGGTTACGATCCAGATAGTGCTGTTGCCGCAGAACCCCGCGTTCTTTGCCAGCTCGCCGGTGTTCTCGGGCGCGTACCACCGGAGGGTGGGCGCGATGCCCGCGGCGGTGCGGGGATCCCTTTCCAGGAAGCGCTTCAATGTGTTGTGCGGAAGGAAACCCCATTTGCCGCGTTCCATCGCCAGCACGTCTCCATACTGGATGCGGTCCGCCAGCAGTTCGGCCCGGGGGCGCAGGTCGTCCGTGTCGCCGCCGCGCAGGGTTCCCTGCACGGGGGAGACCCGGAGCAGGCACATCACGGCGAGGATCCCTCCGGCGGCGCACCAGCCCCCGATGCGCCTCATCCGGCCCGGCAACAGGCGGCAGGACAGCGCAAACACCCCCTGCACCCCGGCGGCAAACAGCAGGGTCAGCGAGACGCACTGAATGATGAGGTAGCGTTCCGTCCAGAAATGACCCACACGCAGGAAGAGGAAAGGCAGGTGCATGGCGAGGGGGAAGAGGGCCAGGGCCAGTATCCGGCGCTGGCAGAGCAGGAGAAACACCGCGCCGACCGCCGTGATGGCTAGATAGAAGGACACTGCGGCCGGGCCCGTGGCGGCCAGATAGTGGTTTTCCACGAAACCCCGCCACTGGCCCCAGGTCAGGGCGTACCCCTCCGACGCCCTTTCCGGGGCGTTGGCGACGTCCGTCCGGGTGCCTTCCTTGCTCAGCATCTCGAAGACGGAAGCGATTTTCTTTGTGCCCCCGGAAAGCAGCGTGGAGGGCAGGAAGGCCGCCCCGACAGCCGCCGCACAGCACACGCCCACCAGCAGCACCCTGCCGATCCGCCCGGAAAGGCGGCTGGCGCCCCTTTCAAAGACGACGACTGTCGCCACCGCTGCAAGCGCGGCGGCCAGGGCCGGGATAAAGGAAAGATGGTTGAAGGTCCCCAGAAAGGCCACCAAGAAGACCCAGGCGAGCCTGTGGGCCGACCAGCGTTCCAGAAGGGCGAGCAGCGCGGCGAGCAGGCAGATTTCCGAAAGGAAGACGAAGGCATAGAACCGCATTTCGGCGCTGTACTTGATGTGCAGCGACAGCGTCGTGAGAAAGAGGGCACCCGCAAGGGCGCCTACAAGGCCGATCCTCCGCCGGAATGCGGCCAGAAACACGCCGATGCCGGCCAGTCCGAACAGGAAGTGGGGGATTCTCGCGGCGAGTTCCTCCGCCAGAACGGGGGAGGTGAGCCCGTCCACAAAGACCTTGGAGACCAGCGGGGTCAGGGGGGCGAGATTCGGCACCAGGGCCGTCACCTCGTCCCGAATGGCGTCCCCATAGGTCTTTTCCGCCCACTCCAGCGTGTAGACCTCATCGAGCCAGGGGGTCCGGTCGAGCCGGGGAATCCGCAGTGCCGCCGCCCCCAGCAGCAGTACGGCGAGCAGAACGAGGAATATCCGCTGACTATGTGCCGGGCACCCGCCCTCTTCCTGTGGAGTCCGCTCAAGCGCCCCGCATCCGGCGTTCGGCATGCTGCCTTTCCTCCGCAGTTTCGCAATTATCGGGATGTCATGCGTTCGGAAACACCCCGTCTATTCATTCCTCCGCCGGAGCGTCCGTTTCCCTTTGGCGAGCCGCGCGCCGGATGGCGCGGAAGAATGCCGACAGCATCTCCCCGCACTCCTCCGCGAGCACGCCGCCGGTCACGGCGGGCTGGTGGTTGAAGCGCCGGTCCTCCAGGAGGTTCATCAGGGTGCCGCAGCAGCCCGCCTTGGGGTCGGCCGCGCCGAAATAGACCTCCGGAATGCGGGCGAGGATGATGGCGCCGGAGCACATGGGGCAGGGCTCCAGCGTGACATACATCCGGGTCTCCTCCAGCCGCCACGACCCCAGATGCCCCGCCGCCGCCGTGATGGCCAGCATCTCCGCGTGGGCCGTGGGGTCCTGGAGCAGCTCCCGCTGGTTGTGTCCCCGGCCGATGACCATGCCGCCATGGACAATGACGCAGCCCACGGGCACCTCGCCCTTGCGCAGGGCCTGTTCCGCCTCGCGCATGGCCAGCCGCATGTAGCGTTCGTGTTCGTTTTCGTCCGTCATGGAATTCCCAATCCCCCCGCCCGCCGCCGGATTGCATTATACCCCGGCCCCGTGAAAAAATCATCCTGCGGCCCAGTAGAAATAGAACGCAGCCAGGCGGCGTTCCGTTTTCTGAAGAAGGGCGCGCAAGGGATGCGGCGGACGGTGACCCAACGATGATGGACACGCGCGAAAACGGACTGAGCACCTACCTGGCGGAGATCTCCAAGATCCCGCTGCTGACCCCCGCCGAGGAGGTGCGCCTGGCGCGCGACCTGAAGCGGGGCGGGGAGAGGGAGCACGAGGCGCGGCGGCGGCTCATCATCTCTAACCTCCGCCTGGTCGTCAGCATCGCCAAGAAGTACCTCTACTACGGCCTGCCGCTGCTCGACCTGATCGAGGAGGGCAACCTGGGGCTCATGAAGGCTGTGGACCGCTTTGACCCCGGGCGCGGCTGCAAGTTCTCCACCTACGCCACCTGGTGGATCCGTCAGGCTGTGACCCGCTCCCTGTCCAACCAGGGCCGCACGGTGCGCATTCCCGTGTACATCACGGACAACCTGTCCAAGTACAAGCGGGTGGTGGAGGAGCTTTACCGCAGGACCGGTCGGCAGCCCGAGTTGGAGGAGATCGCCAAGGCCATGGAGTTGAAGGAGGCCGAGGTGCGCCGGCTGCAAACCTTCGCCGAAAGCGTCGCCCCCATGGAGGGCATGGCCTCCCTCGACAGCGAGGGGTTTCACAATCTGCCCGAGGGCACCAGCCCCTCCGCGAACGACCCCGCCATCGAGCAGTGGGTCCGCGACCAGCAGATGGAGGACCTCCTCTCGCAGATCAGTCCCCGCGACGCCACCATCATCCGCTACCGCTACGGGCTGGACGACGGGGCCGTCCACACCCTGGAGGAGACGGGCCGGAAGTTCAAGCTCACCCGCGAGCGCATCCGCCAGATCGAGAAGGACGCCATGAAGCGCCTCCGCGAATACCTGGCGGACAAGAAGAGCGACTACACGCTCCCCTGAAGCGGCACGACACGACGGAGGCCCCCATCCTCCGGGCCGCTTCACCACGGAAGACACCGAGGACACGGAGGGGGGGGATGCTCCGTTTTCCGATACTCCCGCCCCCGTGTTTCCCAGTATTTCCTGTCCCCTCGCTCTCCGTGGCTCCTTGGTGAAGGGCTCTTTCTTCATCCCACCTGTCTGATTTGACCCAGGGCAATCGCACCAAAATGTCCCTCGAGAAACGCCTGCGAGCGGCATGGACGTCCCTTGGTTATGTGATTCTGTCTTTGTTGTCCCAACGGGACATCCGCATATAGCCCAGGCCAGGCCGCCGCCCAAAGGGCCAGGCCTGCCCTGGGTTGCGCGTCCCAAAACACTTCTTGCCCTAAAAGGGCATCCGAAATTTGCGCGCCGGGAAGAAGACAAGGCGGGCGGGACGCCTGCGCTACGAAACCGCGCTCCGCAGTTCTTCTTCGTACCGCAGACGTGGAGCCTGCCTTGTCTTTGGGTATCCACCACAATTTCGGCTGCCCCGTTGGGGCATGGTCCTTCTTTCCCGGCAACCCAGGGCAGGCCTGGCCCTTTGGGCGGCGGCCTGGCCTGGGCTATA
>JAAYBR010000132.1 GCA_012730045.1 Candidatus Hydrogenedentota bacterium
CAACCACCGGCTAATGTCTTGCATCCCTCCGGGATGCCCAAGACTTTCGCTTTCGGCCATTTCCACGTGTGGCAGAGAGCAACCGGCAGCTTGGGGCGCGAAAGAATACGTCCACTTCATTAGCAGGGAGCGTAGCGACCGAAGCGATCTCGTTCCCGGAAAGCCCCCGGTGTCTGCCGTCTGTCTTCTGTCAAGTGCCGGGGAACCTGCATCCCCTCACACATGCGTGGGCCCCGGGCCGATGCGGCTTTCCAGGGCCGCCTGGCGGCGCTTCATGATGCCCGCGGCGAGCAGTTCCACCTGCGTCCGGAGCCACCGGTCGGTGTGGGTGTTCTCGCGGTAATCGGCGGGGCCGGTGGCGTCCACCCGCCCGGACTCCTGCAGCGCGAACACCTGCTGGAACTGCCGCTGGGATTCCGGGTCGTACACTGCGTAGGCCTTGCCCCCGTGCTTGCGCACGACGGAGAAGCTCGGGATGTCGCTCGGCCCGTCGGCGATGTAGATCATCTGCGTGACGGGCACGCGCCGCTCCTCCTCGGGGATGGCGTCGTTCACCGTGATCCCCGGCAGCTTGTTGACGCCCTTGTTGATCTCGAAGATGGCGCGGGTCTTGGTGGTGTTGTCGAGGATGGCGGCGATCTGGCTGATCTCGCCCGGCGCCGGCGTGTCCGCCGGATCGAAGCCCGGCCCGGCGGGGGACTCGATGAACTCCGAAGCCCACACCCCTGCCAGCCGTCCGGCGATGGCGCTCCCGCGCACCATCTCCGCCAGCCCCGTGCTCACCACGTAGTGCTCCAGGCGCAGGTCCCCCTCGCGAAAACGGGGCGTCTGAAGGACGGCGTCGAGCCGGTCGAACAGCCCCGCCAGCCCCTCGAACAGCGGTATCCGGCCGCCCAGCTCGCGGAGCCGCGCGTTGGTCAGGCCCTTCATGCGCCCGTCGCGCACATAGGTCAGCAGGTGGCCGAGGTAGCAGGTGTCGGGGTGCACGTGGATGCCCGCGCGGGCGTAGTACGCCGGCAGCGCGTTCACCTCGCGCCAGAAGGCCTCCTCGTCCACGCCGTACTCCTCGAAGAGCGGCGTCTGCATGTACCGCGACGACAGCGTCCGGTCAAAGTCCCAGATCACGGCAATGATGTTCTGAAAGAACAGGCCCTTGGACATGACAGCCTCCGCGTGTTTGCACTACTATACCGGAAATGGAGACCACGCCATGACCGACATCCTCCGCTGGGGCATCATGGGCACCGGCACCATCGCCCACAAGATGGTGGAGGGGCTGCTGGCCCTGCCGGACGCCAAGGTGGCGGCCGTGGGGTCGCGGTCGCAGGCGACGGCGGACGCCTTCGCGGACGAGTACGGCATTCCCCGCCGCCACGCGTCCTATGAGGCCCTCGCGGCGGACCCGGGGGTGGACGTGGTCTACATCGCGTCGCCGCACTCGTGCCACCGGGACAACACCCTGTTGGCCCTGCGCGGCGGGAAACATGTGCTCTGCGAGAAGCCGTTCGCCATCAACCGCCGCGAGGCGGAGGAGATGGCGGCGGAGGCCCGGGCGCGCGGCCTGTTCCTCATGGAGGCCATGTGGACCCGGTTCCTCCCCGCCATGTGCCACACGCGCCGGTGGCTGGCCGAGGGCCAAATCGGCGCGCCGCGCATTGTCTACGCGGATTTCGGGTTTCAGGAGGCCTACGACCCCGCCAGCCGCCTCTTTGACCCCGCCTTCGGCGGCGGCGCGCTGCTGGATGTGGGGGTGTACGCCGTGTCCTTCGCCGCCATGGTCTTCGGGAGCGCCCCGAACCGGATCACGGGCCTGGCGGACCTCTGCGAAAACGGCGCGGACGGGGTGAACGCGGCGGTGCTGGGCTATCCCGGCGGCGGGCTGGCCGTGCTGTCCAGCGCCGTGCTGGCGGAAACCCCGCAGGAGGCGCGTATCATCGGTCCCCGCGGAAGCATCCTCGTCCCCTCCCCTTTCTGGTGCTCCGACCGCGCCCGCCTGACAACCCCGGAGATGGTCATGGAAGAGGTGGACGCATCCTGCGAGGGAAACGGATACACGCACCAGGCACGGGAAGTCATGGACTGCGTCCGGGCGGGACGGACGGAGAGCGCCGTCATGCCGCTGGACGAGACGCTGGAGATCATGGGCACTCTGGACGCCCTGCGCGCCCTGTGGGGCGTCCGGTATCCGATGGAACAGGCGGGCGCCGGAGAATAGGCCCGCGCCTCCGGGCGTTAACCGAAACGTCACTGAGAAAGGCAAGGAGTCTTTCATGTCCGAAGACACGCCCAAGACCACCTGCGACCCGACCGCCCCCGGACAGGCCTGCCCGACGTGCTGCGCCTCCCCAGGCCGCAGGATCGGGACGCTGCTGCTCGCCATTGCGGTGGTGGTCTGGCTCCTGTACCGCATGTTCTTCCAGCCGGGGCCGCTGGCCGGACAGGAGGCTCCGCCCTTCACCCTGCCCACCCTGGACGGAACATCGGTTTCCCTCGATGACCACCTGGGAAAAGACGTCATCCTGCTCGACTTCTGGGCCACCTGGTGCCCGCCCTGCCGCGACCTGATCCCCGACATCGCGGAAATCGCCGCGGAGTACGGACCCAAGGGCGTCACCGTGTACGCCGTCAACCTGGGCGAACCGCCCCAGCGCGTCAAGAACTTCCTGGAAAGCGAGGGGCTCTCCCTCCCCATGCTGCTCGACACGAAAAAAACCGCCGGCGCGCTCTACCAGGTCTCCGGCATCCCCCGCGTGCTGATCATCGGCAAGGACGGCGTGGTCCGGTATGACCAGGCGGGCGGCGGGCCCGGCAAGGGCATGATGCTCCGCCGGGAACTCGACAAGGCGCTGCGCTAGGCCCGGTCGCATGACAGACGCGGGGGTTTGGCGCGCAAGAGGGCGCGGCAAGCAGCGCCCCTACGGGAGGACGCAACGGCCTTCCCGCAGACGAAGAGGGCGCGGCGAGCAGCGCCCCTACGGGAGGACACAACGGCCTTCCCGCAGACGAAGACGGGCGCGGCAAGCAGCGCCCCTACGGGAGGACGCAACGACCTTCCCGCAGACGAAGACGGGCGCGG
>JAAYBR010000133.1 GCA_012730045.1 Candidatus Hydrogenedentota bacterium
CAAGGCGCTTCGCGCTGTGCAACGCCGGGGCTGTGAGGGTGTGTGTGTCGGCCTCTCACGACGCGCGCGGAGCGCGCCTTGGAGTGCGCAAGCTCGCTTGCGCCTTCCAGACCGGCGGGCACCCAAAGACAAGGCAGGCGGGATGCCTGCGGTACGAAGAAGACCTGCAGGACGCGGTTCCGTACCGCAGGCGTCCCGCCTGCCTTGTCTTCTTCCCGGCGTGCAAATTTCGGATGCCCTTTCAGGGCAAGAAGTGCTTTGGGACGTGCAACCCAGGGCAGGCCTGGCCCTTCGGGCGGCGGCCTGGCCTGGGCTATATGCGGATGTCCCGTTGGGACAACAAAGACAAAAGCGCATGACCGAGGACCGCTCATGCCGCTGGTGGCCACTTCTCGAGGGGCATTTCAGTGCGGTTGCCCTGAGCCATTTCTTGGCCACCGCCCCCCGCAGTATCGGTTTCCCAGCCATTCACCCGAATCAGAAAGCCCAGAAGCAAACCTTGTGCGCCGACGCATCGCCATTTCTTCGGGGAAGCCCTGTCTACCCCTCGAACGGGTGATCCTTTCGGAAATCGGGCAGGTAGGTTTCCTGGCTTTCCATCTCCTGGACCAGCAGGTGCTCGAATCCGAGGGAGACCGCGTAGTCCACCACCTCGTTGTACTCCCTGGGGGCGAGGGGGCGGGCGATCTCGGCGTGCTCCGCCGCGCGGTGGCGGGGGGTGTACTGGCTCATGAGGCCCAGGGTGATGTCCGTCATGCCCTCGTCGTGGAGCCACAGCAGCATGTCGTAGGTGCCCGAGACGTTTTCCGGCAGCACGAGATGGCGCAGGATCACCCCGCCGAGGGCTTTCCCATCGCTGTCCACCCGCAGCGGCCCGGCCGCGCGCCACATGGCCCGCAGGGCCGCCCGCGCCGTCTCCGGATAGTCCGCCGTGCCGGAGTACCGCCGCGCGGGCTCCGGGTCCATGTACTTCAGGTCCGGCAGCCAGACGTCCACCACGTCCGCCAGCGCCTCCACCAGTTCCACGGCGTCGTAGCCGTTGGTGTTGTAGACCAGCGGCGCGTCCAGGCCCGCCGCATACGCCTCCCGCAGGGCCTCCAGAATGGGCAGGATGCACTGCGTGGGGGTGACCAGGTTGATGTTCTCGGCGCCCTCCGCCCTCAGGTCCAGAAAGGCCCGGGCGAGTTCGGCCACCGTGTGTTCCGCGCCGTCGCCCGCCTGGCTGATCTGGTGGTTCTGGCAGAAGACGCAGCGCAGGCTGCAATGGGAGAAGAAGACCGTGCCGGACCCGCCGCGCCCGACCAGCATCGGCTCCTCGCCGAAGTGGCGGACGGCGGCGGCATACCGGACATGGCCGGGCGCGGAGGACGCGCGGCAGGCACCCGTGCCGCCGGCGGTCCGCGCGGCGCCGCAGGCGCGCCCGCAGGCGCGGCACTCCTGAACGAGGTCCCGCACTTTCGGCAGGGCCCCGTTCACGCGCCGCAGTTTCTGTTCCGGATCCATCCGTGCCATGGGGTGCGCGCCGGCCGCGTCAGACGCGGTCGAGGGCCTCGGCGAGGTCCGCAATCAGGTCGTCGGGATGTTCCAGGCCGACGGAGATGCGGATGAGGTCCTCCGTGATGCCCGCGCCGAGCCGCGCCTCGGGCGGCATGGAGAGGTGGGTCATGGTCCAGGGGTGCTCGATGAGGGACTCCACGCCCCCCAGCGACTCCGCCAGCGTGAACAGGCGGACCGCCTCCAGGAGCCTGCGGGCCGCCCCGCCGCCGCCGTCCACGCGGAACGAGAAGACCCCGCTGCATCCGGTCATCTGGCGTTTGGCCAGGTCATGCTGCGGGTGGCTTTCCAGCCAGGGATGCAGCACGGCGGACACCTTGGGGTGGGCCTCCAGGAAACGGGCGACGGCCAGGGCGTTGCGGTGGTGCGCCTCCATGCGCAGCGGAAGAGTCTTCACGCCGCGCAGCACGAGGAAGCAGTCGAAGGGGGACTCGGCCGTTCCGAGGGTGTTTTGCAGCAGGGCGACGCGCTGTCCAAGCGCCTCGTCGCGCGTGACCAGGGCGCCGCCGACCACGTCGGAGTGGCCGTTGATGTACTTCGTCGTGGAGTGCAGGACGATGTCAATGCCCAGGTCCAGAGGCCGCTGGAAGTAAGGGGAGAGGAAGGTGTTGTCGCAGAGCGTAAGCACCCCGCGCTCCCGGGCGATGCCGGCGATGGCCGCCAGATCCAGCAGGTTCATCATGGGGTTGGTGGGCGTCTCGGTCCAGATGAGCCGCGTCTCGGGGCGGATGGCGGCGCGCAGGCGGTCCGGGTCGCGCAGGTTCACGAACTCCGCACGGATGCCGTGGCTGGCGGCGAAGGTGGTCATGAGGCGGTACGTGCCGCCGTAGAGGTCATCGTGGACGATCACATGGTCCCCGGCGGAGAGCAGGCCCAGGGCCGTCGCCTCGGCCGCCATGCCCGTGCAGAAGGCGAAGCCCCGGACACCGCCCTCCAGTTGGGCGAGGCAGGCCTCCAGCGCGGCGCGGGTCGGGTTGCCCGAGCGCGTGTAGTCGTAGGTGCCGGGCTCGCCGAATCCCTTGAAGGCGAAGGTGGACACCTGGTAGATGGGTTGCATGACGGCGCCGAAGGCCGGGTCGGGCCCGTGCCCGGCGTGGACGGCCAGTGTTTCAAACTTGATCGGGATGCTCCTGGGGTTGGGGCGGGGTGAACAAAAGCCCCCGGAACCGCCTGCGGGCCGTTCCGGGGGCGGGATGCGTGTCAGAAACTGTCGGACGTGTCCAGGGTTCCCGTCGAGGGGCCGGCTTCGCGGCTCGTGATATGGGGGCCCGTGAGCATGTCGCGGTAGGCCATGCCCGGGCCGACCATCGGGTAGACGAAGGCGTTCTTGTCCGTCATGACCTCCAGGAAGGCGGGGCCCTTGAACTTCACAAAGGCCTCCAGGGTCTCCTGAAGCTCGTCATAGCCGGTGACACGGCGGGCGAACTTGAACCCGTCGGCCTCGGCGGCCTTCACGAAGTCCTTCTGGTGGAGGGCCTTGTCGGTGCCCGAGAAGCGCCCGTCGAAATAGAGGGACTGCCACTGGACCACCATGCCGTCGCCGAGGTTGTTCAGCAGGAGCACCTTCACGGGCACCTCGTAGGTGGTGGCGGTCTCCATTTCGCCGATGTTCATGCGCAGGCTGCCGTCGCCGTCCACGTCAATCACGAGCTTCCCGGGGCAGGCGAACTGCGCGCCGATGGCGGCGGGCAGCCCGAAGCCCATGGTGCCCATGCTGCCCGAGGTCAGCCAGGTGCGGGGCTTGTGGAAGTCCATGTACTGGGCGGTGAACATCTGGTGCTGGCCGACGCCGGTGGTGATGATGGCGTCGCCCTTGGTGATCTTGTTGAGGGCCTCCAGCACGGCCTGCGGCTGGACCAGCCGGCTCTCGCGGTTGAAACCCTGCGGGTGCGCCGCCTTCAGGCGCGCCACATGCTCCAGCCACTTCGTGTTGTCGGGCTTGTGGTCCCTCCCCGCGTCCATCAGGGCGCGCAGCGAGCGGGCCGCGTCGCCGACATGCCGCCAGTCTGCCCGGCGCACCTTGCCGATCTCCGCGGCGTCTATGTCAATGTGGGCGACCACGGCGCTCTTCGCGAACTCGCGGGGCACCCCGGCCACGCGGTCGTCAAAGCGCGCCCCGACGCAGATGAGCATGTCGCAGTCGTCCACGGCGTAGTTGCCGTAAGCCGTGCCGTGCATGCCGAGCATGCCCAGGCACAGCGGGTCCGTCGTGTCCACGGCGCCGATGCCCATGAGGGTCGTCACGGCGGGGATCTGGAACTTCTTCATGAACTTGCGCAGGATTTCCGACGCGCCGGAGACGACGGTGCCGCCGCCCACGTAGAGGAGCGGCCGCTTCGAGCGTTTAAGCAGCCGGAAGAACTCGCGGGAGACCTCCCTGGGCATGTCGGACTCCGTGACCCGCGCAAGGCGCTCCTGGTAGCCCGAAAGCGGCAGCATCCCCTCGCCCTTGAAGACCCCCTGCCAGTTCTGCACGTCCTTGGGCAGGTCCACCACCACGGGGCCGGGGCGGCCGGTGCGCGCGATGAAGAACGCCGTGCGCATGGTCTCCTCGATCTCCGCCTCGTTCTTCACGAGAAAAACGTGCTTGGCGCAGGCGCTCATGATGTTGAAGACCGGGGCCTCCTGGAAGGCGTCCGTGCCGATGGACGGGCGGGCCACCTGGCCGCAGATGAGCACCATCGGGACCGAGTCCGCCATGCAGTCGCGCACGGGTGTGACGCTGTTGGTGGCGGCCGGGCCCGAGGTCACCAGCGAGACCCCGACCTTGCCGCTGGCGCGGGAGTAGCCCGCCGCCATGAACCCGGCGCCCTGCTCGTTCGCGGGGACCACAAGGTTGATGGTGTTTCCGGGGTGCGACCGGTTCCAGCGGAAAACGGCGTCATAGGTGGGAAGGATGGCCCCGCCGCTGTAGCCGAAAATGGTGTCCACCCCCTCGTCCGCCAGCACCTGGATGACCATCTCCGCGCCGGTCATTGGGGCGCCGGCCATCGGGTGGTTTCCTGACTTCCTTGGTGCGTTCATGGTCTTCTAAGGCTCCTGTGTTCCGGTAAGTTCCGGAGGTCTGCTGCTTTCAGGCCCGGGCCGGGGCGGGTTCGGCCCGCCGGGACCCCGGATATGGAAAAGCGCGAGCGCCCGGGTCTGCAACGGCGCTCGCGCTTGCGTTTCCTGTGTCGCGGGGGGCCGGGCGGTTACTCGGCCGGCTCCGCGTCGCGCGCCGCGTCGTCCGCGGGCGTTTCCTCTACGCCTGACACGGGGGTCTCCCCGGCCGCGGCGTCTTCGGACTGTGCGGTTTCGGCCTCCAGCGCGGCGGCCTTGGCGGCCTCTTCCACGCGGTCGGCGGCCTTCGCCGCCTCCACGCGGCTGACGGCCATCATCAGCTCATGCGCCACGTCCTCGAGGCTGCGGCCCGCCTGGATCATGCCGGCGGGCACCGCGCCGCGCATGGCGGCGTTGACATCCACAGAGCCGCCGCTCTTGCCATAGTCGGCCAGGTTGCCCTGCTCGATGTCGCGGTGGTACTCGCGGACGCTCAGGCCGATCTTGCGGTCCACGGGGCTGATGTTGATGACCTTCGCCATCACCTTGTCCCCGACTTTAAGGACCTCCTCGGGCTTCTGCACGCGGTCGCTGGAAAGCTCGCTGACGTGGATCAGCCCCTCAATGCCGTTCATCAGGCGGGCGAAGGCGCCGAAACTGACCAGCTTCGCGATCTCCACCTCGACATGCGCGCCGACCGGAAGGTCCTTGATGACCTCCAGCCAGGGGTCCTGCATGAGCTGCTTGAGCCCCACGCTGATCTTCTCGTTTTCGGGGTCTATGTTCAGCACCTGCACCTCGACCTCCTGGCCCTTCTCCAGCACCTCGACCGGATTCGTGACCTTCTTGGTCCAGGACATGTCGCTGACGTGCAGGAGGGCGTCAATCCCGTCCTCGATCTGCACAAAGGCGCCGTAGTCCGTCAGGTTGCGCACGATGCCCTTGACACTGGAGCCGAGCGGGTATTTCTCCGACAGCTGCTTCCAGGGGTTCGGCTGGGTCTGCTTGATGCCCAGCGCGATCTTCTCCTCCTTGCCGTCAACGCTGAGGATCATCACGAAGACCTCCTCGTCGAGCTGCAGGATCTCGTTGGGGTGGCGCACGCGCCGCGTCCAGCTCATCTCGCTGACGTGGACCATGCCCTCAATGCCGTCCTCAAGCTGCACGAACGCCCCGTACTCCGTCATGCTGACCACGCGGCCGCGCACGATGGAGCCGACCGGGTACCGGTCCTCGGCCGTGATCCAGGGGTTCTCGGACTTCTGCTTCAGGCCCAGGCTGATCCGCTCGGTCTTCGGGTCGAAGGTCAGCACCTTCACCTCGATCTGCTGGCCGACCTGGAGCATCTGCGACGGGTGCTTCACCCGGCCCCAGCTCATGTCGGTCACGTGCAGCAGGCCGTCAATGCCGCCCACGTCCACAAACGCGCCGAAGTCGGTGATGTTCTTCACCTCGCCCTCGATCAGCGCGCCCTCGTGGATCGTCTCCAGCAGCCGGCGCTTCTCGCCCGCCCGCTGCTCTTCGAGCAGCTTGCGGCGGCTCACCACCACATTGCGGCGGCGGCGCGTCAGCTTGATGATCTTAAACTCCATCTTCTCGCCGATGAACTTGTACAGGTCGCCCGTCGGGCGGAAAGTCAGCTGGCTGGCCGGCATGAACGCGTCTATGCCGATGTCCACCTTCAGACCGCCCTTGACACGCCGGGTGATCACGCCCTCGATCACGCCGTCCTGGTCGTACACCGCCTGAACGTGCTCCCAGTTCTTGATGCGGTCCGCCTTGATCTTCGAAAGAATCGGCATCCCCATCTCGTTCTCGGGCTCGTCAATGTAGAAATCGTACTCGCCGCCCACCTCAATCTGGTCGCCCGGCGAGAACTCCGTGCTCGGAACAATCCCCTCGCTCTTGTAGCGGATGTCCACCAGCGCGCGGTCGTCTGTCAGGTCCACCACGCGGCCCCGGACCACTTCGCCTTCGCGGAAATTCTGGGGGGTCTCGCCCAGCAGCGCGTCCATGTTATTGGCCGCCAACTGCTGCTCAAGCTCCTCCGCCAGATCCGGCTGGACGTACGAAACGCCCTGTTTCATCACCTGTTTTTTGCTCATTGCCAACATGCTCCTTTGAAAAAAAATTTACCGCGAAACGCGGCGGGGTGATATTCTATCAAGTGACGCCCGGAGGTGTCAAACTTTGCAGAATCAGGGTTTTTCGACGAACCAGCCCCCGTGTCCGGACGCCGGGAGGGGGGGGCCTTTCCCGCCGGCGCCGGCGGAAGACGGGTTTGTCGGGGATGAAGCACTTTTCGCAGGCATGCGCCGGGAAATGGTGCTCCGCCAGATCGCCGCCCGGGGCGTGCGGGACGGCCGGGTGCTGGCGGCCCTGGGCCGCGTGCCCAGGCACCTCTTTGTGCCGAAAGACCTCGAAGACCGGGCCTACGAGGACCGGCCGCTCCCCATCGGCCACGGACAGACCATCAGCCAGCCCTATATTGTCGCCTGCATGACCGAGCTTGCCGCCCCCGGACCGGAGGACCGCGTCCTGGAAATCGGCACGGGGTCGGGCTACCAGACTGCCGTGCTGGCGCTGCTGGCCCGGGAGGTCCACACGGTGGAGCGCCTTCCCGAGCTGTGTAAGACGGCCCGCGAACGGCTGGCGGCGATGAACATGGCAAATGTGCGGACGTGGCTGCGGGACGGGTCGGCGGGCCTGCCGGAGCATGCGCCGTATGATGCCGTGCTCGTGGCCGCCGGCGCGCCGGACCTCCCGGAGGCGCTGACGGCGCAGGTGGCGGAGGGTGGGCGGATCGTGGCCCCGGTCGGCCCCCCCGAAAGCCAGTGGCTGGTCGACGGCCGCAAAACCGGCGGCGTCCTGCGGCTGCGCCGCGTCTTTGAATGCCGGTTTGTGCCCCTCGTCGGCATCCTCGGGTGGCCCGGGAGCCCCATGGGCGGGCCGTGAAACCTTTCCCCGCAGTCCCGGGTCTGTTACGCTAGGCAATAGCCGCGCCGCTCACCGGCGGTCCCTTGGGGGGGCCGCAGGGGGAGCTGCGGGTGGAACCCAACCTGTTGAAACAAAAGGAGTTGATCATGACCAGGATGTGCGTGCGTTTGCTGATCTGCGGGCTGATGCTGGGGCTGGTGGCCGGGTGCGCCACGACCCCCAAGAAGAGCGATGATGACCTGATCAAGGAGACGGTCGCGACGGTGAAGACGGCCCTCGAGGCCAAGGACATCGAAATGCTGCTGACCACCTTCTCCGAGGACTTCACCCACCCGGAGCTCGCCGGGGGCAAGGAAGAGGCCCGCGAGATGCTGCAGATGGGCGTGGACGCCGGCTATGCCGACGATGGCGAAGTCTCCATCGTGGACATGGAAATCACCAAGAACGACGACGGCACCGCCTCGGTGTACCCGGTTGACCTTTCGGGCCCTCCCGGATCCATCAGTGTCGAGCTGGTCATGAAGAAGGAAGCCGATGTCTGGCGGATTGTCACCGTCAATCCCGACGGCATGTGATAACGACCCGGACGCCCGGGCGGCACACCCGGCCCGGGCGTCTGACCCATCCTCCGAAACCCCGCGCCCCCCGGACGCGGGGTTTTCTTGTTGCTCCGGCGCGCCGGGGGCGGAGGCCAGCACATCAAGGAGGGCCGCCACCGACGGATCGTCCCACTTGGCGGGGCCGGAATGCTTAAGCGCCAGGGCGCCGTTCCGGTCAATGATGAAGGTGGAGGGGACTCCGGAGCCGTATACGGCGGGGAGGGTTCCCTCGTGCCGGTACACGGGGAACGCCGCCGTATACCCCGCAAGCGCCCGGCGCACGTCTTCCTCATCACCCAGCGCCACGGACACAAAGCCGACCTCCGCCCCCCCGGTCCGCTGGAAAAGGGCGTTCAGCCCCTCCAGTTCCGCCAGGCATCCGGGGCAGTTGGGGCTCCAGAAATGAAGGAAGACCGGGCGCCCCCGGAATTCCTCCAGCGTGCCCGCGGTCCCGTCAGGCTTGGCCAGCGACAGGGAGAAGTCGGCCTGCACGCCGAGGGTGACGGGCGGGGGGGCGAGTTTTGCCCGCTTGGCGGCGATGATCTGCTTTTCGAAGATCACGGACGCGGCCAGCACGCCGCCCGCCAGGGCCGCCACGGTGAGCACCGAGCCCGCCAGGCAGCCCCACAGAAAAGGCCGGCGCCGGGAGGGGGCGGGGGAGGGGAGGGGGCGCGTGTCCGGTTCAGTCATCAGTCTTCCGGCTCCTTTTCTTCCCTGTCGCGTTTGTCAAGGCTTTCCAGATAGGCGCGGATGCGGGCTTCGTGGCCCCGGTCGGTCGGGTGGTAGAAGGTTCCCCGGTCCACCCCGTATTCCTGCGGGGTATACCCGCCGGGGAAGTCGTGGGGGTATTTATAGCCCCCGCCGCGGCCCAGCCGCTTCGCGCCCTTGTAATGCGTGTCCCGCAGGTGGTTCGGCGCGTCGGGGGTGCGCTCCTCGCGCACCAAGGCGAGGGCGGCGTCTATGCCGGCGCAGGCGGCGTTGCTCTTGGGCGCGCAGGCGACATGGGTCGCCGCCTGGGCCAGGATGATCCGCGCCTCCGGCATGCCGATGAACTCGCAGGCCTGCCAGGCCGCCGTCGCCGTCACCAGCGCCGTCGGGTCGGCGTTCCCCACGTCCTCCGCCGCGGCGATGCAGATGCGGCGCGCCACGAAGCGGGGCGTCTCGCCGGCCTCCAGCATGCGCGCCATCCAGTACAGCGCCGCGTCGGGGTTGCTCCCGCGCATGCTCTTGATGAAGGCAGAGGCGGCGTCGTAGTGCTCGTCGCCCGTGCCGTCGTAGTGGAGCATCTTGCGGGCGATGCACTCCCCGGCGACCTCCGCGGAGATCACCAGGCGGCCGTCCTCGACCGGCGTGGTCAGCAGCGCCACCTCCAGGGCGTTCAGCGCGCGCCGCGCGTCCCCCTCGGCATACCGCGCGATGTGCGCCAGCGCCTCCGGCGCGGCGTCCACCGTGACTTCGGGAAACCCGCGCTCGGGATGGGCCAGCGCCCGCTCCAGCAGCCGCACGAGGCCGGCCTCCTCCAGCTTGCGGAACTCGAAAATCTGCGAGCGGGAGAGGAGGGGGGACACCACGGAGAAGAACGGGTTCTCCGTCGTCGCGCCGATGAGGACAATCTTGCCGTTCTCCACGTCCGGAAGGAGCGCGTCCTGCTGGGCGCGGTTAAAGCGGTGGATCTCGTCCACGAACACAATCGTCTTCTGTTGGGTGTGGATGCGCCGCTGGTGGGCCGCCGCGATCAGCTCGCGCAGCTCCTTCACCCCGGCGGTCACCGCGTTCAGCGGCTCAAACACCGACTTGGTCCGCATGGCGATGAGGCGCGCCAGCGCCGTCTTCCCGCATCCCGGCGGGCCGTAGAGAATGAGCGAGGTGACCCGGTCGGCCTCGATGGCCCGCCGCAGCGGCTTGCCCGGGCCCAGGATGTGCTCCTGGCCCGCCAGGTCGTCCAGCGAGCGCGGGGCCACGCGCCGCGCCAAGGGCGCCTCGCGCTTCAGGCGGTCCGCCGCGCTGTGTTCAAAAAGGTCTTCGGACATGGGGGCATTGTAGTCCCCGCGCCCCCGGCGCTTCCATCCGGGGAAACGGACTGGTGTATACTTGCGGCGCGGGGGCGGCGGTGGAACTCATGACGGGAATGCAGTGAAGAATCGCAGCATGAGACGGCAGGCGCAGCTCGTGGTCGGACTCGCGGTGAGCGCGGTGCTGCTGTGGTGGCTGTTCAAGGACACCAACTGGGCCGAGGTGGGCCGGGTCGTGCGCAACGCCGACCTGCTGTGGCTCGCCGCCGCGGTCGGGCTGGTCCTGGCCTCGTTTTTCGTGCGCATCTTCCGGTGGCGGGCGCTGGTGGCGGTGGACCCGGCCCCCTCGTTCATGAAGCTCTTCAACGCGACGCAGATCGGCTTCTTCGCCAATTTCGTGCTGCCCGCGCGGCTGGGCGAGGTGATCCGCGCCGTGGTCCTTTCCCGGGGCACGGGGATTCCGGTGTCGAAGTCACTGGCCTTTGTGGCCGTGGACCGGATCACCGACCTGGTCGGCCTGGCGGGCACCCTGGTGTTCACCGTGGCCTTCTTCCATCCCACCGAGGCGATCTACCTGCCGGAGGAGATGCGCGGCCTGTATGCCGGCCCCATCTCCGCCGTTCTGATCCGCCGGGCCTGCCTCGGCGCGGCGGCGGCCATTGTGGTCGGGTTAACGGGGGCCTTCGTGCTGGCCGCCTCCCGCGGTCTGGCCGCGAGGGTGCTCCAGCGGACGGTGGGGCCCTTTTCCCCCGCCCTGGCCGCCCGGCTCACCGCGCTGGCCGACCATTTCACGTCGGGCATGGCCGTGGTGCGGTCGCCCTGGCGGATGGCCCGCGCCTGTGGAATCAGCCTGGTCCTCTGGGCGGTCTTCGCCCTGACCAACTGGTGCGCCTTCATGGCCCTGCGCCTGGAGGTGCCCTGGTACGCCCCCTTTGTGACCCTTTCCCTGCTGGCCGTTTTCATCAGCCTGCCGGGGCCCCCGGGCTTTATCGGCCCCTATCATGTCGCCATCGCGGGCAGCCTGCTGCTGGTGAACCCCGCGATGAACGTGGACGAGGCCCGCGCCATGGCGATCATGGCCCACCTGCTCAACATGTTTCCCGTGGTGGTGGTCGGGGTGTGGTGCCTGTCGGCGGAGAATGTCAGCCTCGCGCAGGTGAAGGAGACCGGGGAGAGCCTCGCGGACGCGGACGATGCCCCGGAGGAGCCCTCCCCGCCGGAATGAGCGCTCAACGGCTCTTCGGCTTCCTGGGCTTGGCGGGCTGCGCCCCGCGGGCAAGGTCGCGCTCCATGCGTGTGATGCTCCGTTCGGCCCCGGCGGCCTGCTGCGAGCCCGGCTCGGCCGCGATGACGCGCTCATACGACGCGATGGCCGCCGCGTAATCCCCCACCTGCCGCTGGGTCTCGGCGAGCTGGGACAGGGCGGACAGGTTGCCGGGGCGGAGCGCCACCGCCTGCTCATATTGCGCGAGCGCGTCCTCATACTGGCCCAGGCGGCGGTAGGTGTTGCCCATCTGGAGATAGGCGGCGGGGTCGTTGGGCGTCATGGCCGCCGTCGTCTCATACTCCCCGAGCGCCGCGCCGTAGTCGCCCATGCGCCGGTAATAGTCGCCCAGGGCGCGGTGGGCGTCGGGCGCCGAGGGGGTTTCGGCGGCCCACTGCTGCAGCGCCGCGCCCTCCTCCGCGCGCATGCCCAGCTTGCGGTAGAGGTCCGCAGCCATCGGATAGGCGCGCGGGTCCCCGGCGTTCATCGCCTGGAATTCCCGCAGCCGCGCCACCGCCTCCTGGTCGTACCCGTTGCGCGTGTGGGCCTGCGCGGCCATGTAGCGCGCCATTGCGTCGTTCGGAAGGGCCTCCATCCACCGGTCATAGGCGGCCAGCTCCTGGTCCGCAAGGCCCAGCCGCCTGCTCAGCGTCGCCAGGGTCTGGTAGGACTGCCGGTTGGCGGGGTCGAGTTCCAGGCTTTTCTCCAGGAGGCCCATGGCCTCGTCAAACCGGCCGGCCTTCATGGCCGCCACCGCCTCGGCGGTCATCGCGCCGGATTGCGCCGCCAGCGCCTTCACGTTGGACTTGGCCTTCTTTTCGGCGTTTTTCGCCGTGTCCGGTGCCCCCGCGTCGGGGCCTCCGCCGCCGGGGGAAGAGGACTTCGCCGCCGCGCCCGCACCTTTCTTCGGATCGCCGTCCTTGTCGGGGCCGGCCAGCATGGACGCCACGGCGCCGTCCACCACGGAGTCCAAGAACTCCGGGGCGCTGGGGTCGGACACCGCCTCACCGTCCGAGTCCGGCGCGGGCGGCGCTTCAGAGGCGGACGCCGGTGCGGCAAGCGCCGCGGACTGTCCGGATGCGTCCACCGGACTGGAGGGGGAAGGGGCTGCGGGGAGGAGTCCGGCGGCCGCGAGGCGGCGATGCGCCTCCTCAAGCCCGCCCGATCGCGCGAAAAGAAAGATGCCCGCCGTTCCCGCAGCCAGCGCGCACACCAGCACCACGCGTCCCGGACCGATGCCGTTGCGGCGTCCTCTTCCCATGGATGCAAGACCTCCTTGCTGTGGCCAGTTTAACACACCCCGCGGCGGAAAGTTCCCCTGGCGGGCAGGGCAATCGCACTAAGATCCGTCCACCCTTCCTGACAAAGAGTTCTTTAGTCCCCTGTTTCTTGCCCTCTTCAACGCTGAAAGCGTTGCCGAATATGGCCCAGGGGAGGCCGCCGCTTGAAGGGCCAAGCCTGCCCTGGGTTGTCCGGACAGAAAGAATCATGCCCCAACGGGGCAGCCGAAATGGGGACGGGCACCCAAGGACAGGGCCGGCGGGACGCCAGCGATACGAGGAGGGCCGACGGGGTGCCCCGTACCGCTGGCGTCCCGCCTGCCTCGTCTTTTTTCAGACATGCGAATTTCGGCTGCCCTTTCAGGGATAGTCCCATTGGCGCCTCATTCCCAGGCCAGGCCGCGCCCATCCCCGCAGCCCCGGGTCCGCACAGCGCGCAGCGCCTTGGAGTGCGGCAGCTTGCTGCCGCCGTTCCTCGCGTGGGCTTGCCCGCGCGGGGGCCGCGAAAAACGACCGTGACCGCGCATTTCCACAGGGCCGCCACGGCATGCCCCGCCGTGGCTTCGGCACCCCTGTTGGGGCATGTTGGTTCTGTGCGGACAGCCCTGGGTTGCCCCGATCGCCGGATAAGATGTCACGGGAGCCCCCGCACGTCCTTGGCGGGTCCGTCTGTTATGCGGAGTGCGGTGGCAGAGCGAAGCGGCGACACCGCTTTGCCCGGGGAGGATTCATGCCGCACCCCTCCCGGCA
>JAAYBR010000134.1 GCA_012730045.1 Candidatus Hydrogenedentota bacterium
AGATCTCGATGTTCGGGATGTCGGTGGAGAGGAAGGCCGTGGAGACGTCGCCCCAGGAAATGGCCGTCGCCAGGCGCGGGCCGCTCATGAAGGGGATTTCGGCGGTGAGCGAGGCCAGGGGGATGCGCTCCAGATGTCCGCACCGCCTCACCACGGAGCCCTCCCCCATGCCCTCGATGACCGTCTTGCTGGTTCCCGGACTCAGTTTTCCCCTGTCGGACCGGAAGGCCAGCCGCAGGTGCGTGGCGCCGGGCAGGGCCTCCTTCAGCATGGCGGCCATGCAGTCCGTGGGCACCACGTCGAACCCGACCCCGGGGAGCACGGTGATCCCCCCCTCCTTCCACCGGCTGTCGTGGCGGCGCACATACTCAAAAACGGAGATTTCCCCGGTGACGTCGAGGTAGTGCGCCCCGCTCGCCATGCACCCCTCCAGCATGGGCCGGGCGGTCGCCGAGAAGGGACCCGCGCAGTTTAGGACCGCTTCCATGCCGTGGAGCCCCGCGCTGGTGGCCTGGGGATCGGAGAGGCTGAACACGCGGCACTCCAGCCCCATCTCCGCCGCGGCGGCCTCCACCCGACGGCGGTTGCGCCCCGCGACCACCGGCCGCATCCCCCGCGACACGGCCTCCTCCGCGCACAGGCGTCCTGTGTACCCGCTGACCCCGTAGATCATCCACTCGGCCATGGCACTTCCTCCAGCCCCCTACGGTTTTTGAAGATGCAGACTGAACTCCGACAAGGCGGGGCACGCGGCCGCTTTCACGATGCGCAGCCGCACTTTGTCCGTGGTCACAACCTCTCCCCTCCACAACCGCCGCGCTCCTATGGACATTCCCCGGGCAAACTCCTCCCAGGCCGCGCCGGTCCAGCGGTCCAGGGCCCAGGCGTCCACCCGCTGGCCCAGAGGCAGATGCTCGCGCAGGCTCACCACGTCAAAGGTGGTTTCCCGGGGCAGCGTCAGCACCAGTTCCGGTGTGGTGACGCCGTCGTCCGGACACCAGTAGGTGCCCTTGTCCCCGTCCAGCACCCTCGCCGCCGCATAGACCGGATCGCCCCCGCGGACGTTGGAAGCCTCGGCGGCCGCGCCTTTCGCGAGGTCGGTGTCGAACAGGGCCCTCAGCCGCCGCCCGAACTCCCGCAGGGACGCCGCGTCGTTCTCGTGGATGCGTCCCCGCCGGTCCGGCGGCAGGTTGAGGAGAAACGACGCGCCGCGCCCGACGGACTCAAAGTACAGTTTCATAAGGTTTTCCGGCGTGCGGACCTCGCCGTCCTGCTGCTTGTGGTAGAACCACCCCGGACGGATGGACACGTCCACCTCCGCAGGCATCCAGTAACGCCCGTTGCGGACCCCGGTCTCCCCCAGTTTGTACTCCGTCTGGCCGGGCGCGGGCGGTTCCCCGCCGCGGCCCTCCGGCGAATAGGTGGCCCAGCAGGGCTCCCCGGCAAAGCCCGACTCGTTGCCCACCCAGCGGATGTCCGGCCCGATGTCGCTGAACATGACCGCGTCCGGCTGAAGCTCCCGGACCAGCTCCCGGGTCGTCTCCCACCCGTAATAGGCCGCCGCGTCTATCTTGCGCGTCTCCCTCGCGCCGCCATACCAGCCGTCGCCGCCGTTCGCCCCGTCAAACCACACCTCGAAAATGGGGCCGTACTCCGTGAGCAGCTCCCGGAGCTGGTTGCGGAAATACTCCACATAGGCCGGGCGGCCGTACTCCGCATGGTTCCGGTCCCAGGGCGAAAGATACACGCCGAAGGAAAGCCCTGCGGCGCGGCACGCGTCCGAAAACTCCCGCACCACGTCCCCCTTCCCGTCTTTCCACGGGCTGGCGGCCACGGAGTGCCTGGTGAACTTGGAGGGCCACAGGCAGAACCCGTCATGGTGCTTGCACGTGAGGATCAGCCCCCGCATGCCCGCCTCCTTGGCGGCGCCGACGATCTGCGCGGCGTCGAAATCCGTGGGGTTGAAGAGCTCCGGTGACTCGTCGCCGTAGCCCCACTCCTTGTCCGTGAAGGTGTTGATGGTGAAGTGGACGAAGCAGTAGAACTCCCGCTCATGCCACTGAAGCTGGCGCGCGGAGGGAACAACACCATGGGGGGCCGGCGGGGCCACTGCCGCGCCAAACGCGTCCACAGACACGAGCAGGGTGAGCGCCAGGCACGTCATGGGATTTCTCCTTATTCTTGATCCAAGTCCAGCCTATAGCTCCGCCCTCCCCGTTTGCAAGCGAGACACCCCGGTCTGACCGCCCGGAGGCGGGGATGCTGTCTATGTAGACGCATCCTCTTGACGCGTTCTTGGGGTTTTCGTTGGCCCAAAGAACGCGCCAAGAGGACGTGTCTACTGTGCGGGCGTTCTCGCCGACTTGCTTCATTGGCAGGAGGCCGCCCCGGGAGAAGGGTGACCGCCGCAACAAGCAGCGCCCCTGCGGAGGAATTGCACGGTTTCTCTGCGCGCGAAGAGGGCGCTTTCCGACAAGAGGTTGCCGCGTCGGCCGGGGCGGCCTCCTCGCAATGACCGCGGAAATGCACGTCATTGCAATGACCGCAGAAAGGCATGTCAGGCGTCAGATGTCGCGGGGGCTACCGCACGTTCTTGGCGGGTCCGTCTGTTATGTGGAGTGCGGTGGCAGAGCGAAGCGGCGACACCGCTTTGCCCGGGGAGGATCCATGCCGCACCCCTCCCGGCAGCTCTTTCCCGGGAACCAAAGCG
>JAAYBR010000135.1 GCA_012730045.1 Candidatus Hydrogenedentota bacterium
CCCGCCCCCGTACCGCCAGCGTCTCGCTGGCCCTGTCTTCTGCCCCCCGTACCGCCAGCGTCCCGCTGGCCTTGTCTTCCTTTCAAACACCGGGCCGGCGCGAAACCCAAAGACAAGGCCGCCGAGACGGCGGCGGTACAGAACAGCCCCGCATGCCCGCCCCCGTACCGCCAGCGTCCCGCTGGCCCTGTCTTCTGCTCCCGTACCGCCAGCGTCTCGCTGGCCCTGTCTTCCTTTCAAACACCGAGCCGGCGCGAAACCCGAAGACAAGGCCGCCGAGACGGCGGCGGTACAGAACAGCCCCGCATGCCCGCCCCCGTACCGCCAGCGTCTCGCTGGCCCTGTCTTCTGCCCCCCGTACCGCCAGCGTCCCGCTGGCCTTGTCTTCCTTTCAAACACCGGGCCGGCGCGAAACCCGAAGACAAGGCCGCCGGGACGGCGGCGGTACGGAACGGCCCCCGCCCGAGGGAAAGGGACCCCAAAAAGAAGGCGGCCCCCGCCTGGAGAGGCGGGGGCCGCCGGAATCGTCGGGGGAATCAGACGTTTTCGGGGACCACGAAGGGGTCGCGGTACTTGCGGGTGAGCAGGGCGGTGGCCTCGGGGTCGCCGGTGAACTCGTTCTTGGCCTCGTCGTAGGTGAGGTCGCGGTTGAGCTTGACGGAGATCAGGCCGAGGTGGCACAGGGCGGAGGAGAGATGCCCCTCGCGGATGGGCGCGTTGACCTTGGAGGGGTCGTTGGCGCGGATGCAGTCAATGAAGTTGCCGTAGTGGTCGCCTTCCTGGCTGTTCTCCGGGCCGGGCTCGCCCTTCTCGCCGAGGTAGACCTTGTAGTGCTCGTAGGAGTCAATGACCATGTAGCCCTTGTCGCCGTAGAAGATGACGCCGACCTTGGCGCCCTTCTCGTCGTTGGTGCACCAGGGGCGCACGTCGAAAACGAGCATCTTGCCCATCTTGCCCGCGTTGGGGTAGTCGTACGCCGTGGTGATGACGTTCGGGACTTCCTTGTCGTCGTCGAAGATGAGCTTGCGGCCCATGCCGGAGACCTTCGTGGGCAGCTCGACGCCCAGGCCCCAGCGGGCCACGTCCATCTGGTGCACGCCCTGGTTGCCGATGTCGCCGTTGCCGTAGTCCCACATGTAGTGCCAGTTGTAGTGGAAGCGGTTCGGGTTGAAGGGGCGCTCGGGCGCGGGGCCGAGCCACATGTTGTAGTCCACGCCCTCGGGGGCCTGGCCGTCCGGCTTCTTGCCGATGTCGTCGCGCCAGCGGTAGCACAGCCCGCGGGCCATGTACACCTCGCCGATGACGCCCTCGTTCAGCAGGCGGATGGCCTCCTGCATGGAGGGGTTGCTGCGGATCTGGGAGCCGTGCTGCACGACCTTGCCGTACTTCTGGGCGGCCTCGACCAGCTTGGCGCCCTCGAACACGTTGTGGGAGCAGGGCTTCTCGACGTAGACGTGCTTGCCCGCCTGGAGCGCCCAGATGGCCGCGAGGGAGTGCCAGTGGTTCGGCGTGGCGACGGTCACCGCGTCAATGTCCGGGTTCTGGTAGAGCTCGCGCATGTCCTTGTAGGTCTTCGGCTTGCCGCCCAGCTTCTCCAGCTGCTTCACGTAGCTGCCGAACTGCTTCTCGTCCACGTCGCAGACGGCCGCCACCTCGACGTTTTCCTGGCGGAGGAGGCCCTTGAGGTGGTCGCGGCCCCGGCCGCGCAGGCCGACGATGCCCACGCGGACCCGGTCGTTTGCACCGGCCCACGACGTCTTCGACGTGCCGACCATCATCACCCCCGCGGCGGCGCCCATGGCGGCCCCGCGCACGAAATTCCTGCGACTCACTTCCTTGCTCATTACGTCAATCCCTTTCTGTTGCTTTGGCATGTCCCCGGCGGCGGCGCGTCGCCGGAGAGCCTGACGGAACGGCCAGTCTAGCACAGCGCCCCCTGCGGGGCAAGTCCGCCGACGGAAGAAGAAAGGCCGCTTCGCCGGAACGAATCCCCCCTAAGACACGCGGCGCGAACCCCGGGTTTCGCGGCGCGCCCCGGCTGCGGGGCGCCCGGCGGGTCCGGCAGCCGGTGCGCGAGCCGCCCCGCGCGCGCGATTAACCTTGACAGGGAGGGGCGTTCATGCTAGGCTCATGGATGGGAACGAGTATCTGAGGCAGGGATGGTTGGTTTCGGCGGCGGGTTGACCGCAAACGGCGGGCTGAATGCCGGGAGCGGTGAGACGCTGAATCCTCTTCCCCCTTGGGGACCGTGCCACAACTGGTATTGGAGGCTGTCC
Organism: Candidatus Hydrogenedentota bacterium; assembly: GCA_012730045.1. Taxonomy (NCBI): domain Bacteria; kingdom Pseudomonadati; phylum Candidatus Hydrogenedentota; species Candidatus Hydrogenedentota bacterium. The sequence goes on from JAAYBR010000135.1 coordinate 2,277, forward strand.
ATGATGCTTCACCGGACACACGCGGCCTTTGGCGGCTTTTTCACGGTTCTCGCGCTGCTGCTGGGAGGCGCCGCGGGACATGCCGGGGCGGTCTGCCCGCTGCCCAGCGACCCGCAGCAGCAGCTGGAGATTGTCATCTCCATCGTGGACACCAACGGCGACGGCGGCCTGAGTCTGGCGGAGATTCAGGCGCTGTATCCCGGCATGACGTCCACCTACTTTACCTTCGCCGACGGAAACCGTGACGGCAAGATCACGGCGGCGGAGCTGGTGCCCTGGCTCAGCCTGCTGCCGGGAATGAATCTGCTCAGTCTCGTGGACAGCAACCTGAACGGCGCGATTGAGTATTCCGAGGTGGCAACCTATGTCACGCCGGAACAGTTCGCGCTGGTGGACATCAACGGCGACGGCGTGGTGGACTGTTTGGACATCGGCGGCGGCCCCGTTGAGGGCGAGCCCGCCGAGGGTGAGGGCGAGGACCCCGGCGATCCCCCCTGCCCCATCGGCGAAGTGACAGCGGACACGCTGGTGGAGCTGGTGCTGATCCTGGTGGACACGAGCGGCGACGGCTCGCTGTCCGTTGGGGAAGTTCAGGCGGTCTACCCCGAACTGGAGACGGTGTATTTCACCCTGCTGGACAGCAACCGTAACGGCCTGCTGGACGCCGCGGAGCTGGCCGCGCTGACCGCCTTCCTGCCGCTGGATGATTTCCTGGACGAGGTGGACCTGAACGGCGACGGCCTGGTCGCCTACGCCGAAGTTTCGCAGTATGTGACGGAGGCGCAGTTTGCCCTGGCCGACCTCAACGGCAACGGCTTTGTGGACTGCGAGGACATTGACCTGCTCACGGGCGGCACGGACCCCGGCGAGGGCGAGGGTGAGGACCCGGTCGAGGGCGAAGGCGAGCCCACCCCCCCCTGCCCCATTGACTTATCCATCGCGAACATTGCGGCGGTCGCGGTCTCCCTGCTCGACACCGACGGGAACGGCGGGCTGTCGCTGGCCGAGATCGAGGCG